>JAAFHO010000474.1 GCA_013297575.1 Chitinophagales bacterium | reverse complement strand
GTACAACAATTTTAAGGGTAATGGTATATTTGTATGCCGCCGTTGTAATGCGCCACTCTATAATTCAACCGATAAATTTGACTCGGGATGCGGATGGCCCTCTTTCGATGATGAGATAGAAGGTGCGATCACACGACATGTAGATAGTACTTTTGGCATGAAAAGGGTGGAAATATGTTGTGCCAATTGTGATGGACATTTGGGACACGTATTTAATGGAGAAAGACTGACACCTAAAAACACACGACACTGCGTTAATTCTTTATCTATTCGATTTATATCCGCAGAAAAATTGCAACAAAACAAGTAAATACACCTTTTTTGACGGAACAAACCCGGTAATGAGTAATTACTACTCGTTACCGGGTCTGTTGAAACAACTAGTTTTCTTCTTCAGCAGCCTCTTCAGATGCTTCATCAGCTTCCTCTTCTACCTCTTCAGATGCTTCATCAGCTTCCTCTTCTACCTCTTCAGTAGCTTCGTCTGCTGCCTCATTTGGGTCAAGATTGATTAATTCTTCGCCATCTACAAATGTAGATTCGATTTCGATGTTGTCAGTAACAAATGTCATGATGTAATAAAATTTTGTGGTGAAAATAATGTCACAAAGATATTACACCTGCATAGGTTGCTCGTTAAGAGAACATGAACGCTGTATAAAGTAATCGTGTTAAACAAGTACTTACCAAATTGCAATGCCAAGCGATAAATTAAACACTAAATCTGATACCCTTCTTACACCCTCCTGCCGTTCAAAATTAAATTCCCCACCTCTAAATATATCCAACTTTTCCGCGTCTGAGGGGAGTTGAATAGAGATATTACGCTCTTTCATCCCAAGTCCAAGATATGTATCCAGTACAAATCTACGTTTTGCCCCAAAGCACCACTGTAAACCAGAGCCTAAATTGCCTCCTTTAATGATTATATCCCTTTGTATTAATTTTATCTCATTAAACTGTCCGCCCTGACGACTAATATTTTTATAAGAATGATGGTTGATATTGTTGTATTTACCTTCAATACCTGCATAAAAACTACATTGCTCACCCAAATAATAATAATATTTCAAAGTACTCCGTAAACGAAGTCCACGGTAAGATTCACCTACGTTATTAGCAACTGGCCGAGCAGCAAAAAAAGCACCGCCATTTACATCAAAACTCCACCGCCGCGCTAACCGTACCTCTGCACCCACTCCGTAGGATTGTTGAAAAATATTGATCAATGTGAGCATATTTGTCCTCACGGAAACCTTCGGAATTTGAAAACTAGGATCGACCTTGCTTTCCTGGGACCATATAAGAATAGGCATTAAACAACATAAAAAGAGCAATATTCTCATTTATCTATCAATTTTACCAATTCTACGGATATTATTCATATCTGAAACATCAAAAATCTGAAAATCAGTCTTTGTTGCCACAAACATCCTGTTTCCATCAATAATTAAATCAATGGGATCTAAAATTGGAACACCTAAACTGGTCTTCACTAATTGTGCCGGATCACTAATATCAAATACTTCCAAATAATCCGAACCTTCATCACAAATAAACAGGTAATTATCTTTGTAGCCCAAACCATTAGGAATTTCCAAATCGTAGGTATTTAATACGATAGGCTGTGTTTTATCGCTGATATCATACACAATCAAAGCACTTATTGACGAAATACTTCCACAGATATTTTCGATGGTTTTGATGGTTGAATACGCATAGTTTTCCTTTACAACCACAGGATCACAACGCCTAGACAACTCAAATAATCGATCCGTCTTTGACAACAGCGCAGGTGCAGCAGGATCAGTAATATCTAAAATATACAAAGAAGTAGTAGATCCTAAAAAAATTGTATTATCGTAGATATTGATCGTCTCCAAACCGTAATCTGTTGATAGTGTGTGTACAAGCAGCGGTTTGCTTGGATTGACAAGGCTGTAGGTTTGTACTTCATTCAAATTGAGTACGTACATATAACCCTGGTATGTAGTGAAGCGGGTAACAGATCCCGATTTCCCCCCTTCAGAGACGGCAAAATTCGCTTTTTCAAAGCAGCCCGCAAGGAGCCATAAAAAGCACAAATAGGTTAGAAGTATTTTTTTCATAAGTCGAATTTTATTATTATTGTAATTAATTAGAAGTAATACATTTTGCATCAATAAGTTGGGCATCTTCCCAGTCGATTACCGCGCCCTTGGAGGCATCTACGCATTCAAAAATGCCATCGTAAAGCAATGGGTAAAGTACCGGATTAAGTACGTTTTCGCTTCTGCCCACTTCTTTGATTTTCTGAAGATCGGAAATATCAATGGTGACTAAATCCGTCCAACTGTCTGCATACAAATACTTACCAGAAACTGTAAAATCGGTGATGGCTGGAATATTCAAAAAGACCAAATTAACGGTGTTCAAAGAGTCACTAATATCGTACACATGAATACCTTTTCGTTGCTCCAATATAAAAAACAGGTTGTTTTTCAAAAATATAGTACCCGATGCTGTAATATCCTCTGGTGGTAGGCTTTTGATGTTTTTAAGTTCATCTAAAGCAATATATTTGGGTCTTTTACCCATGCCATCATAAAACTCAAGCGGTGTTTTGTCACAACTGTAGAAAAGCAGTACCCAAGCGATATAGAAATAGCGTAGTTTTTTTAACATAGTTTCGTAGTTTCAATAGCATATACGCTATTTTTTTTCTTCACGTTGGGTAATACAGTCATTTAAGCACCTTCCCATTCCGGTTGTCGGTACCGCAACCAAAATTTTTGCATTATTTTTAATTCATAAGGAAACTTGTAAATACCACTTTTATACCGCCAAGCGGATAAAGTTCTAATCGTTTTCCGTTGAAAATTGCTGAGTTTAATATCCGAAGTGGTAGGATAATAGGCATTTAACACCGTTTCAAACTGCCGAATCCGATCGACCATGGCAGCAGTTAACCAAGGCGTAAGCGGATTGCGCCGGAGGTCAAACTTTTCCCATTGTGGCAAAAGCCAATCTTCTAGTGTTTCAGGAAACTTAAATCCTGCCTCTTGAATCCGTTGGTAAAGATCGGAGCCCTCTGTGGGTACTGGCGAATAAATATAAATAATGATTTCCGTATCGGGATTTACTTCTTTTACCGCTTTTATAAATGAAATATCGGCCTCTATTTGCCGCCATACCTGCTCCGGTGAATCGGCAGGCATACCCAATACAAATGAATATTCGGGAATAATACTAAACTTGTGCATCCTTGCAGCAAAACTTAGGATTTGTTTTCCTGTTTGTTTACCGCCTTTGTCCATTTGTTTTAATATTTCATCATTACCCGTTTCTGCACCAAAAAAGATCATTTTACAACCCGAGTCGCGCATCAATGTGAGTGTCTCGTCCGAAAAACTATCCATTGTATCTATACGTGCTTCTCCCCACCATTGCATCCCTTGCCCCAACATGAGTTCGCTAAAAGTACGCACTCGTTTCTCGCTGACAAAGAAATTATTGTCGTGAAATTCCACGGCATCGGCTTGCCAATGCTCTTTCACAAACATCACATCCCTAAAAATAGACTCCGCAGATTTCCCCCGCCAGCGCGCTTCATATATAGGTACTACCGCGCAAAAAGAACATTTGAATGGACACCCCATGCTACTATGGTAGGCTAAGGTACGCTTCCCGAGGTAGGTGCGTGGCAAATAACCTTCCAAAGGATAAAATTGATCCAAAAAATGGTATGGTAGCACTGGAAGCGCGTCTTGGTCGAGTAAAGCCTCTTTTGTATTTTTTATAATAACACCTTCTTCGGTTTTCCAGATTAAATTTTGAATAAACTCATAGGGCTTTTTATGTATTAACGCATCCAAAAGTGCAGGAAACGCTTTATCTCCTGGGCCATCTACAATAAAATCGACGCAATTACTCTCCATAACTACCCTAAATTGGTTAGAGGCAAAGTAACCTCCCCATACCGTAACTACATTGGGATAAAGTGTTTTAATTTGTTTTGTAAATGGAATAGCCTGTTGTAATTGAGGGCCAGGCATCACAGTGCAGCCCCAAAAAGCGTACTCTCCTGTGGCAAAATAAGCATTGATCTTCTGCCAAGGATCTACTTCTTTGTTTCCATCAACAATAACAAATTCAAATTGACCATAAATGGAGGCACCAACTTGCAAGATCGTATTGGGGATGCGATGTTTAGCATTCGCACTGCGCGGATTGAAGAGTACTACTTTATGCATATCGTTTTTGTTGTTCTCCAAAATGGGTATTGTTTGGCTAAAAAAATAAGTAATAACGTTGGATTTGTTAATAAACTTCTAATTTAAACACTATAAAAGGCAGTTTTATCAAATATTTTGTAAACGAACAAAAATTCGGTTATTTTTTTTGTTACCTAGCCACGAAGGTACGTCAGAAACTCGTTCTCTGCAAATGAGTAGAGAAAGCAGGCAGTAATAAAGATTGTTTTCATTTAGTTTTTAAGCCGCCCGGTCGAAATGGTAGGGCGGTTTTAAACAGTAAAATCCATCCCTTTTTGGGGATGTCTCGATAAAGAAGAAGATTGTTTTCATTTGGTTTTTTGGGGTTTTCCACCCTGTCGTAAGGCAGGGTGGTTTCCAAAAAAAATTAGCGAAAGAAAACCGATTACACACAGTAAAATCCGTCCCTGTCCCTTGGGATGTTTCGATAAAGAAGAAGATTGTTTTCATTTGGTTTTTTGGGGTTTTCCACCCTGTCGTAAGGCAGGGTGGTTTCCAAAAAAAATTAGCGAA
>JAAFHO010000473.1 GCA_013297575.1 Chitinophagales bacterium | reverse complement strand
TGAAAAATATTTCAACTGACTATTGGCCGAAAATATTTCATTGAAAATTGGGAAAGGGAAATAAAAGGGTCACGGTTTTTTTCCTGAACCGACTACTTGCTCCACCAAATATTCAGAGCAACAGCACTGTATTCATGATTTTGGCGCTTCGATGAAGGCTATTTTAAACCTTCATCGAAGCAGATTAGCAACAATGGAATTAAGAATAATTGAGGCTTATCCTTCCCCCACCCCCTACTTCCGCATAAACACCACCGCCATATCCTCCATTCCAGCCACAATTTCCCCCGGAATCACAAATGCCCGATCTCTAAAAATTTCCTTTAATTCATCGGGGTCGTGAACATTTATTTTAGTAGCAAATTTTTCTACCTCTGTAAAACACTGTTGTAATTTGTCCAGCACAAATTGTATGTCATTGATCCACAGCACACTATCCGGCGGGAGTATCGACAAAAGCGGGGCTTTTTGATCCTGCCGAAACCGCGTGTTCAAATTTGGAATAATCCGTACAGATGTCAATTGTTGTTTGCTGGCCTGTGTCGTCACTTCAAAAGTACGGATGGTTTCCACTTCATCGTCAAATAATTCGATACGATAAGGTAAGTCGTTGCCGTAAGAAAACAGGTCGATAATACCGCCGCGAATACTGAATTGGCCCGGTTCATACACAAAATCGGTGCGTTCAAAGCCGTATTCGATCAATACCTCGATCATAAAATCGCTATTGAGTTTTTCCCCTTTCGTAATATCAATCTGGTGTTCCTGCAAAGTGGACGGTCGGACTACCTTTTCAAATAATGCCTCAGGATAAGTAATCAAAACATGGCCTTTGCCAGTAGCCGACGTAAGTTTATTGATGGTTTCGCTGCGTTGAAGCATGTGGGTCGGATTCAAGTCCGCATAAACCATGGGCCGTTTGAAACTATCGGGGAAAAACCACGCTTTGGTATCGCCCAATAAACCACTAATATCATTATAGAGATAGGCGGCCTCTTCTTTGGTCTCGCAAATTGCCACATGAAGGCAATCTGTGTTCGCCGCAGTAGCGGCCAAAACCAAGGCGCGTTGGCCTCCTTTTAGTCCTTCCAATTGCAGTCTAGGCAATGGTTGAGAAAAAGCGTTCACAATAGTTTGGACTTGTGAAGATTCGCGGTATTTTTGCAGCAGATAACCAATATTACTCACCGCGCAAAGATACACCAAGTTTCTATGTTTTGGAATAATTCAAAAGGCATGCAACTCTATTATAACGAATGGAGCGTTGCGAATCCTACCGCCGTTATTGTCATGGTACACGGCCAAGGCGAACATATTAACCGCTATCAGCATGAAGCGGAATGGATGAATAAACAGGGCTATGTTTTTATGGGCTACGACCAACAAGGTTTTGGCCAAAGTGCCGGTAATCGCGGTCATGCAGCCAATTTGGATGCTTATTTAGATGATATTGGCAGTTTTTTGGCTTTAACCCAAGATAAATACCCCAATACTCCAATCTATTTGTATGGCCATTCTATGGGTGGAAATGTATGTCTGAATTATATTTTACGCCGCAAACCCAATTTTTTAGCAGGCGCCATCATGACTGGCCCGTGGATTCGATTAGCTTTTGAACCACCCGCGATAAAAATTTGGGCAGGTCGATTAATGCGCAATATTTGGCCGTCATTGGCTTTGCCTTCTGGGCTGGATACCAATTTTTTGAGCAAAGTACCCGCTGTCGTGGCCGCTTATAACGCGGATCCTTTGGTACACGATAAAGTAAGTGCCGCTGCCGGAATGGATTTAATGGACGCTGCTGCATATTTGAATACCTATGCTGGCGCGTTACCCTGTCCATTGCTCCTCATGCACGGTGGCGATGATAAAATTACCTCCGCTCCCGCATCAAAAGAATTTGCCACACGGATAACAAGCCCAGTAAAACAGGTGGAATGGCCGGGAATGTACCATGAAATCCATAACGAACCAGCGCAAGAACAGGTTTTTGAGGTCATTGAGCAATGGATTCGCGCAACCGGAAAAAATTAATAACTACTTTGTTATAAACGATAAAATCAACTTATATCCTTCAATATATGAAACATACAGATCTAGGTTACCTCAAATACGAACTAAAAAACTTTGAAAAATTACCCATCAAAATTTGGGAAGACGCACTAGAAGCCTCTAAACACGTAGCACGTAGTATTGCCTTAGCCATACGGCAAAAGCAACAGGATGGTGAACAAATTGTGCTGGGATTGGCAACAGGTAGTACGCCTATACGGGTTTATGAAGAACTCGTACGCATGCACCGCGAAGAAGGATTGAGTTTCCAAAATGTAGTTACCTTTAACCTCGACGAATACTATCCTATTTCCCGCGAGTCCCGCCAAAGTTACTGGCGATTTATGCACGACTACCTTTTTGATCATGTGGACATTAAACCCACCAATATCCATATCCCAGATGGTACGCTCTCGATGGAGGAAGTGTCGCACTACTGCGAGCAATACGAAAAACAGATTGCATTGGCAGGTGGCATTGATATTCAATTGCTCGGTATCGGTCGTACAGGGCATATTGGGTTCAACGAGCCAGGAGCATGGGAAACCTCGCCTACTCGTATGGTGCGCCTGGATCACCTCACCCGACACGATGCAATAAAGGATTTTGGATTAGAGGATGATGTACCGTATCGCGCTATTACTATGGGCGTGGGTAGTATTTTTAAAGCCCGAACTGTTTATTTAATGGCTTGGGGCCACCACAAGGCAAGTATCCTCAAAGAGGCGGTTGAAGGCCCTATTTCCACCTCAGTTCCTGCTTCATTCCTACAAAAACACCAAAATATCAAGGTGATTATTGATAGAAGTGCTGCTGAGGAACTCACCCGTATCAAATCACCGTGGTTAGCAGGTATCTGCAACTGGACCGATGATCTAGTGTGCAAAGCCGTTATTTGGCTGGCTCAAAAAGCAAATAAACCGATCCTCAAACTCACCGATGAAGATTACCACGAGTACGGATTGAGCGACTTGATTATTGAGCAGGCCAATTCTTACGAACTCAATATTCGAATCTTTAACCACTTACAACATACCATAACTGGCTGGCCCGGTGGAAAACCCAACGCCGATGATAGCCACCGACCTGAACGCGCCAAACCTGCCAAAAAACGGGTCATTTTGTTCAGTCCGCACCCCGATGACGATGTGATCTCAATGGGTGGTACTTTCCAGCGTCTAGTGGATCAAGGCCATGAGGTACATGTCGCTTACCAAACTTCAGGCAATATTGCCGTACACGATTTTGACGCACTGCGCTACGCCGAATTCATGTACGAACACGATAGAACGCAGAGTTTGATCACGCCAGAGCAAGAGAAATATTATCAAAAAGTGATCAAGTTTTTGAATAAAAAAGCACCAGGTGATATTGATATTCCAGAAGTACGCTCTATCAAAGGTTTAATTCGCCGGGGAGAGGCGCGTGGAGGAGCGCGGTTTACGGGTATTTCCGATAACCAAATTCATTTCTTGGATATGCCGTTTTATGAAACAGGTGGTGCCAGAAAAAAACCATTGGGCGAAGACGATATTCAAATTGTAGCCGATTTTATCGAAAAAATAAAACCTCATCAGGTGTATGCTGCGGGTGATTTGGCCGACCCACATGGTACCCACCGCGTTTGTTTGGATGCCATTTTTGAAGCATTCCGTCTATTAGCACCAAAGGATTTTATGAAAGATTGTTGGTTGTGGATGTATCGCGGTGCTTGGCACGAATGGGCCATGCACGAGATCGAAATGGCTGTTCCGATGAGCCCGCAACAATTGCGTAAAAAAAGATTGGCCATCTTTATGCACCAAAGTCAAAAAGACCGTCCACCATTTCCAGGTGATGACAGCCGCGAATTTTGGCAACGCGCCGAACATCGCAATAGAGAAACGGCCGAAATGTACCGCGCCTTAGGACTAGCAGAGTACGAGGCAATGGAGGCTTTTGTACGGTGGAAAGGCGTGTAGATCAAAAAGGATCATACTTTAACATTGAAAATTTAACGTTTAGAATTTAAAATATTTACGTAAGTAGTTCGCCTCCAATAGTCGACACTTCCTTTTTTGCAAACAGGTGATTGTTAAATCGTTGTTGATTCAAGAAGTGTCGATTATTGAGCCCGACCTACTTAATGCTGGCGTGACTTGAATTTTAATGTCGTCAACTTAGCGATGAACTAACCACGGAGTGGTTGAACGTGAATAGCCCCGAATGAAATTCGGGATTTGAGATGCGGTAATATTTAACAACTACGAAGTAGTTGAACATCAACGTATTATGGGCGTTTCATTAAGTTCAACCCTTTCAGGGTTGCGAAACATACCCACCCCTCTTAATCCCCGAATTTCATTCAGGGCTATTCAAGTTCAACCACTTCGTGGTTAATTTATCGGTAAGTTGTCATTTAGATCTTTATCAAACAATATATTAAAATTAATAAGCAAATATTTAGTTCGCCTCAAACAATCGACACTCCCTTTTTTTACTGAGCGTTGTTAGGTTTTGTGCATAAATTTATGGGGCACAGTAGGATTTTTATGCACAAAACCTACAGAGCCGAAGTATAAAAAAGCAAATTGTTGATTCAAGAAGTTTCGATTATTTAACTCAGCCTACTTAACTAACCAGTCCCACCCTCAATCATTTAAAAACACTCATATACCGAGCAATATATTTACCAATAATATCAAATTCAATATTCACGGTATCTCCTGCGCGAATCGTTTTGAA
>JAAFHO010000472.1 GCA_013297575.1 Chitinophagales bacterium | reverse complement strand
GGCTCGGCATAAGTAACACGCGTACATTTTCGGCACCCAAGGCGCGTACCGCAAGTACAACAGTCAACGCCGAATCAATACCGCCCGAAAGACCCAAAATTGCCTTTTTAAAACCGAGTTTACCAAAATAATCCTTGATACCCATGACCAGTGCATCGTGGATCAATCGTATTTTATCTTTTACTTGTGGCTGGTGCACCCCCCCTTTAAGTACTTCCTCCAAATCATACACCCGTAAACACTCCTCAAAATAGGGCATTTCGTCAAAGACTTTTCCATCAGCAGACATTACGATACTACCGCCGTCAAAGACAACATCTGTTTGCGCACCCGTTTGATTGGCATAAAACATCGGTATTTTATAACGTTCAATATTGGTGCGTACAATTTGTGTCCGTGTTTCAGCATGCACATGATCGAAGGGCGATGCCGAGAGGTTGAGGATAAAATCGGGTTTTTGATCCATCATTTCATCCAAAGGGCATATCGTGTAAAGCGGATTTTCATTACCCACGTTCCAAATATCTTCACAAATAGATAATGCTATTTTTTTACCTTTAAATTCAACGACCTTAAACTCCGAAGCGGGCTCAAAATATCGATATTCGTCAAAAATATCGTAAGTAGGCAATAATGTTTTGTGCTGTATGCCCAATATTTCGCCATTATACAAGAAATAAGCCGAATTATACAGGTCTTTGCCCGCCGCTACGGGGTTGCGCGTAGGAGAACCCACTACAATTGCAATACCATCACTGGCCGCTTTCAATACTTCAATAGAAGCATGGCAACGACGAATAAAATCGTCAAATTCTAAAAAATCGCGCGTTGGGTATCCACACACAGATAATTCACCAAACAATACAATATCCGCGTGTTGGTCTTTTGCTTGCGCTACAGCGGCCAACATTTTATCCAAATTTCCCTCAAAATTACCGATATGGTAATTGAGTTGTGCCATGGCTATTTTCATATTTTTTTTAATTTACAGTGTGTTCAATCTACCATTTCCCCTCCTTATTCCTCCAAACCAAACTCACAAACCCAATTAAAGCAATATACAACGTATGCAAGACTTGTGCCGGAACAAACCAACGCATGGCTTCTTTTTTATTGAAAAAACGGCTCATTGCTCCTAAAAAAAAGACATCAGCCATCCATTTCGCCACAAATAACAGCCCGAAAGGTATAACAAATCCACGATCAAAACATATTCCAACCGCAAAGACAACCGTGGATATGCAAACCAGTAATACCCACAATAGCGACAAACGTACTGGCCATTCGGGCAATGCTACATTTTTACTTCCCCAGCGTACCCTTTGGCGTATAAAAGCAGGCCAATTGGGCATCGCTTTTGTTTTTACGGCAGCATCCGCATGTTTTAAGAAAAACACCGAACCTGGCCACTGTTTTGCTACTTTTTGCACCAAAAACAGGTCATCACCCGATGGAATATGGGCATTACCTTCATAACCATTTACGGCGTAAAAGGTTGATTTTGGATATGCCATATTGGCACCATTGGCCATGTGCTGCCATTTGAAGTGAATACCTGAACCCGTAATCCCCATCAACCCCAATAAATCCAGCGATTGAAACCATTCGAGGAGGTTTTGCTCGCTATATAAGACAACGGGAGCTGTAATTAGTTGGGGCTGGTGTTGTATAAATGCCGATTCTATGAGCCGCAACCATTGTTTTGGTGGCACGCAATCCGCATCTGTACAAACGATATGACTACCTTTTGCGCGGTAAACCCCCTCTGTAATGGCATTTTTTTTACCAATATTGCCCAATTCCACCAACGAAACAGGACTATCTGGGTGTTGGTCCATCCAGTTTTGTACAATTTGAGCCGTTTGATCGGTAGAACCATTATTGAGTACCAGTATTTCTAATAAATGCCTCGGATACACACATTGGTGTATGGCAGATAGGGTAGCAGCGATACCCGCGGCTTCATTTCGAGCAGGGATGAGTACCGTGATAAACAAATCTGGTGTTCCACTATCATCTGGCAAGAAAATGGGCAAACGCTTCCAGCCTAGCCCATAAAAACCCATCAGCAATAGGTATCCAACGGCAAGAACTAGCGCGATAGTTAGTACCCAAATGGACATTAGCCTGTAATGGGGTAAATTTGAGCATTTACAAATGCAAAAATAGCGAACAATATGGTACCCACTAAAACGCCAATGGATGTAGCGCGGTCATCGCCCGTTTTGAGCATAAAAAAACCAGCCGCCAAACCACCAAATACGATGAAATAGTACGGAATCTGGAATTGAATCACCGCAAAAGCAACAAATGTAAATGCTGCTCTAATCAGAATTGAGAATAAGTCTTTCATAATCAACAGCGCAAAAGTATATCTTTGCACTGAAATGGATAAGGCCACAGAAAAAAAAGAAAAAGACAAAATTAAACGACAGCAAGCGCGGTGGAGCAAAATGCTGGCAGGTATGGACGAACTCAGCCTTTGGTTGCACGATTTACTGCGTGTGGGTCTTATTTCTTTACCGGATCGTTCCCGAAAATATTGGGATGATATGGACAAGCGATTGATAGATGCCCAAGCACCCGGTTTGGCCGCTCTGGTGCGCAACCTACGCGATCTGCCCTACAAAGAGGGTACCGAATGGCAGCAACAAGCCGTAGATATTATTGGAAAAATGTGGATGATTATTCGTGGGTTTTCCAAAATGTACGCGCTGCCCGAAACACAGCAAGCCGATCTGAGGGCTTTAGCAGGTTGGGGCGTAGGGCCAAAAGAGGTATTAAACGATCCCAATGCATTAAGTATCCAAGACAATTGGTTGGTTGCAGGCCGAACGACCGAACTCATAGACGATATAATGACCCAACGGAATTGGCTTTTTGGGCTGCATACAGGCCATTTTGCCCTGATTTTGCAATTTGCTTTTAAAAACATTCCTATTGAATCTACCTTTACACCCGGTAACGCTTATGTAATGGATTTGGCTTTTTTCCCCTCTACAACACCCCTCCGGGCTGTAGTACGCGAACAGGGCAAGGTGGTGAGTTGCGAGCATAGTTTGTCGCCATTCCCCAATTGGGCGGCAGTAGAAGCAGACCGTGCAGCGCAGTTGGCGATTAATCCATTATTAGACTTTTTTCCAGTGTTTGTTGCACAAATTACGCCGTTTTTTGACAATGGCCGTGCTTGCTTGTTTGACATTGATCAAAAAGTGATTCCATTAGAAACACAAGCAGATCCATTACCCTTTTTAAGGCTTATGGCGATCTCCGGCGGGCAACCGCTTGATCTACTACTTTTGGTGACAACGAAGGGGATAAGTGTGCTAGGTTGCCTACAAGACAGTAAATATATGTTAATTTTATCGACCTAACATACAAAAACGCTACTGAATAACGTTTTTTTATTCTTTTTTATAAAAAAACTCAGAATGGCACGAGTATTGCATAAAGTTAAAACTATGATTAATTTTCGTATTATATTGTTTATCCCCCTGTTTATCGGACTAAACACGGGATTATTATTAGCGCAGGGACAACCTAAGCCAAAAATGGCTATAATTACCCTCACCAACCCGTCTTTTGAAGATGTTCCACGAAGTGGCATGAAAGGCGGAAGTCCTCCTTCTGGCTGGTATGATTGTGGTGGCATCACCGAAACATCGCCAGATATTCAACCAGGTTTTTTTGGTGTGGTAAAACCTGCCAGTAATGGATCATCGTACCTTGGTTTGGTGGTACGTGATAACGAAACCTATGAAAGTGTGGCGCAACGCTTGAGCCAACCTTTGCTTGCTGGTAAGTGCTACGAATGGACTGTGGATCTGTGCCGTTCCGAGGAATATACCAGTAAAACGACCACCAGCGGTGATAAAGAATTGAGTTTTTCTTCTGCTGTTCAAGTGCGTATTTGGGGTGGAAATGGTTTTTGCGATCGTGCTGAACTACTTTATACCACACCTTATGTAGTGAATACCCGCTGGCAAAATTATTATTTCAACCTAAAGCCTAAAAAAGCAAATTACACATTTATCATTATTGAGGCTTTTTTCAAAACACCTATGCTTTTCCCTTATAACGGTAATGTGCTGGTGGACAATTGCTCTACGATAAAGCAAATAGATTGTGCAGATAAAAAAGATGAGCCAGTTGCGGTAAAGACTCCACCCAAGCGCGTTGATACGACCGCTAAAAAAGTAACGACCACCACTACGACTGTTACCAAGGCGCCACCACCGCCGCCAAAAGTAGAACCCGTAGTCATCAAAAATATTACAGAGGTAGATCCCGCTAAACTTAAAAAGGGAGACGTACTGCAAATTCAAAATCTTTATTTTGATGCCAATCAAACAGATATAAAATTGGAGTGCGAAACGACCCTTTTGGATGTGTATAATTTTCTAACTAAAAACCCAAAAGTAGTGGTGGAGGTAGCAGGACACACCAATAATCTACCCAGTGACAGCTACGCCAACAAACTATCCACCAACCGTGCACAATCGGTGGCAGAATGGTTGGTTAAAAAAGGGATTCCTGATAATCGGGTACAATACAAAGGGTACGGAAAAACGATGCCTATTGCACCGAATACCACAGATGTAGGTAAGAAAAAGAACCAACGCGTCGAAATTAGGATTTTGAGTGTAAATGGTTAAATATGCGTATCCTGAATTGAATCAAAATATTGATTTTCAGGGTGTTATGCTTGCAAAACCTTGAATTCCCACTAAGATAGGATAGCAAAACGGATGAAACGGATTTAAACGGATTATTATGACA
>JAAFHO010000471.1 GCA_013297575.1 Chitinophagales bacterium | reverse complement strand
AAGAAAATAAGAAAATTCGATTCCATTCAGACAGAAAATGTAAAAAATATTTCAAAAAAAGTGCGCTATATCGGGCGGTAAGTAGGTATATTTGCACACTTACCGCCCGATATAGCGCACTTTTTTGGATTTTTCTTTATAGATTCGGGCTATCATCTATTCAAACTTTGTAGGGTTACCTGCTGCCGTTATTTCTGCTCTAGTAACCATTTTATCAATTCGTCATTGTCCACAATACTCCAAGAATGAGGGTGTCTACTATTGTCTGGTTTTCTGTATCCCTTGTTCTGTGTCGTAATTAATGTTGCATTTTCATTTCCAAGTAAATTAAGTTCATTTATCATTGCTGAATGGAAGGTAGCATTCATACCTGAATAATCCATACCCCGTTCTTTCATCCACCAATGTACGTCTGGTTCAGTATAAATTCTTAATGGAATTTTGAGTAATTTTTTAATTGCAGTTTGTGATGTGTCAGAAAAGGAATATGGCGAAATTTTATGATAATTTACAATCGAATTTTCAGGGGTGCCATTCATAACTTCCTTAATTTTTTTAACGAGAAAAATACTTTCTTGATTGGGTTGTTTATTAACCGAAAGCCTTATATTTCGGTTACTTGAATTATACATTTGCTCAAAATCAACAGGTGGGTCAATGGCAAAAACTGCATTTGGTTTTTTATCGGAATCTTCGGCATATTTTAATACACAACTTCCGCCTATGGAATAACCACCTAAATAGAAAGGCTGGTCAGTAAGTTTGTTTTTCTCCCTAACATCGGTTATTATACTCTTAAACGATTGTTGGCTTGAATCATCAATACCAAAAGAAAAAACACCATCTTGAAGCGTGGGTATAATTGTCAATATTCCACTTTCTGCTAATTGTGTAGGAAGTGATGTTTGTTCCATCACTCTTTCTGCGGTTTCGCCAAAGCCCGGTAACAAGAATAGGTATCCTTTTATAGGCAGTTTTGATGGAAAAATAATTGTATAACAGTTTTTTGTTGTGTCGTTGTCAAGAAAAACCTTCCCTGTTTTAGGGTGAGTTGTTTTTTGAGCATTACAAGCAATTGTGAAAATAGAAAAAGCCAGAAATGTAAGTATAAATCTTGTCATTGTTGTTTGTTTAACGGTGGGTCATTCTACGATTGCAGACTATCCTTTCTTCTCAAAAACAGTATCTCTGTGTTTCAATCCCCACGCAACAATATGATAAATCAAATCCTTTATAGACATACCATGCTCCGTCAGCCTATATTCAACAACTATAGGCGTATCCTGAATAATTTTGCGCTCTACCATTTTAATATCCTCCAAATACCGCAACTCTTTTGTCAAAGTAGAGGACGTAATTCGATTCAAAACGGTTTTGAGTTCATTGAACCGTTTGGGATCGTCGCACAAGTGAGCGAGGATTTGTCCGCGCCATTTGCCGCCCACAATGTCCAAAACATCGGCTACGACCTTGATTCCCTGCTGTTTAGTCTTGATTTCCATATCTAATATTAAATTAGGTATCCTAAAAACTACCTGTATATTTACACTACTAAGTAGCAAAGATATACTTAACGCTGCACCTTTGCATCATTATTTGAAAAGACTTAAATAATGCGTTTTAAAGATTGATTAATATGAAAAAAGTAATTTATAACCAATACGGCGGTTTTGATGATTTACAAATGGTGGAGGTCGATATACCTGCTATCCAACCCAATGAACTACTCATTAAAGTAAAAGCAGTAGCGATCAATCCACTTGATTGGAAAAAATTGGAAGGGCAAATGAAAATGATAACAGGTTCAAAGTTTCCCAAAGGAATTGCGTTTGATTTTGCAGGAGTCGTAGAGCAAAAAGGCGATGCGGTCACTAATTTCGACATTGGCGATGCAGTTCTAGGAGCATTAGATGCCATGAAAGGAGAAGCATTGGCGGAATACATTGTGGTAACAGCACCGACTATTTATAAAAAACCCGCCTCTATGTCTTTTGAAACGGCGGCGGCCATGATTAGTATTGGCGCGGCGGCATTATACCTCTTTCAAAACGCGCCTAATGCAAAAGCAGGAAGCGAAATATTGATCAATGGTGCGAGTGGTGGCGTTGGTATGGTGCTACTTCAAATGGCAAAAAACAAAGGTATGAAAGTGACAGCGGTGGCCAGTGGAGAAGGGCTAACTTATATCAAAAAATGGCAGCCAGATCATCTGCTTGATTATAAAAAAGACAATATTTTAGGGCAAAAGACCGCTTTTGATGCCATTTTTGAATTATCTGGAAGTATTTCATTTAGCAAAGCGAAGTCCTTAATGCAACCAAAATCGGTTTATGTCAGCACATTGCCCAATCCAATAGACATGGCGACTGCTTTTTTCAACAACCTGTTTGCTGCAAAAAAACATAAAATTGTGATGGCGAATCCCACGCAGGATAATTACAGGGAGTTGTGCGAGTGGGTCACCGTAAAAGGTTTGGAAGTAACTATTGCTAAAACATTTCCAATGAGTGATTTTAAAGCAGCCTATCAATTTGCCAAAAAAGGTGGCATAGTGGGTAAAATCGTTTTTTCAATTTAAAAAAGTATAAAATCAACTAAACAACTCGTCAATCAGCAACTGATTAGTGACCACGCTTAAATAATGTTCGTTCTTTTTGACTCCAAAAGCGGAAAGCATCGTAATAAAAATACTTTTTCGAGTGCGTGTTTGTTCTCTGAAAATGGCGACTTTTTCTCTCAATTCTTGTTCGTAATCTTTGGAAACAATAAATTCTTTGTCGTAAAATTTGACTTCGAGCAGGTTCATACAATGTACGATATTTTAACTCAATTTGACATGATTTATTTTTTATATTCTGCCAAATTAGGTGTTTTTATGGTTAATTTGGCGAAATCCTAGAAATGTATTTAATATAAAAACAATCGTAAAAAATTGATTAACAATAATATACCTAACTATTTTTGCTAAAATTGGCGAACAAAAAAGTGAGCATTTTTCAAAGCCATCCCTATTTTTATCACAGATTTCTCAAGCATCTAACCAAACCTTAAAATCCCCTACCCTATCGCGGCTAACAACATAGGCATCCGAGTCTAAAAACTTTGTAGCAATGACCAATCGGCTATTGAGATAAGTATTTGAACATGATTAATTGTGTCTCATCCAAAAAAGATGGTGATTTCAAACACCGATACCTAAAACTGTTTGATTAAGTTAAAATATTCAATACTTTTTTTAAGTTTGTACAACGGAAGTGTCGTCATTAATTCTTTAACTTTCTCTTCGTCAACATCTTTAAAAATCAAGACAGCGCCGTTTCTGGTTTGTCTTAAAAACAAATGTTCTAAAATGCCTTCTTCTTTCCATTTTGCAATAACTTCTTGCTCGTGTTTTATAATTTCTTGAAAATTTTCAGGAAGATTATCGGTGTCTATTGTTAAAATTGCTTGAATGCTGCTCATTTTTTATTTATTTAATATTTTAAAATTAAGTTGCAAATGTATCGCTATTACTTTACTTTTACAAGTAGTTACACTAATGTATTGAAGTAACCAAATGTCAGGTAATATTTAGAATCAACAAGTTATGGCGAAAAACTAATACCAAGCATTGTATCACTACACATATGGGATCAAGAGTTTTTTGTTTGATTGTTGTTTGAGTCGAGTGTAAAACACAAAAACTCATGCAAAACGCGTTGCGTGTGCTATAAAAACAATGCCGGTGTGTCGCCTCAGATGTATCGGGAAACGGTTGGATTTGCAAAAGGGATATAAGGTAGGACTTTATAAATCCAAACCTAATAAAAGCATTCTTGTTTAGAAACATGGCAACTAATCTATAGTTTTGCATCTAAAATTGCACAAAAATGAATGTATAATTTATACTATGTAGTTATTAGCGCAGCAGCCTTTCAGGGTTTACTTTTAGCATTAGCACTGCATAAAGTAAAGCACAACAAAGCATCCTTAAAATGGCTATCGGCTTTATTGGTTGCTATTTCGGTATGTCTTGTAGGTAGGATATGCTATGATGAAAAACTTTTCGCAAAATACCCTAAAATTGCTATTGGCTCTGATTTAATATTATTCTGTTACGGGCCTTTGATGCTAGCTTATGTAAAAAGTATATTCTTAAAAGCACGGCAAAAGCCTATACAAATTGGAAAGCATTTTATCCTTGCAGGTCTTCATTTATTATGGCTTTGCCCCTTTTTTTTAGTATCGGACCAAGCCGTTTTTACCATGCTTGCTACAAAAACACATCGTTTTGCAGGGCAACTGACGGAAGTATTAGGCTGGATACACATCGCGATTTACTTAACCACTGCCATTCAAATTTTTAGAAAATACCCACAGAAAGCAAAAGATTTTATTTCTAATTTACCGGAAATCACTTTTTTACATTCCTTTTTTATCCTTAACACACTTGCTCTAGTTTTATGGGCAACTGGTTTTTTTCTGCTAAAATTTCGGGGAAATACCGTTTCGATATTCTTAAGTTACAACAGTATTTGGCTTTTACTGACGGGTAGCGTGTATATTATTGGCTATTATGCCATTGTTTTCCCACAAGTTTTTAGGCTCGATACAGAGGATAAAAATTTTACTTTTAACAACGAACAGCAAGAAAAGCCGCAAGCCGAAATAATTTACCAACAAATATACGAGTTTAAAAAAAATACTGTTTTAACGCAAAAAGAGATCTTAAACGAAACCATACACGCTTTCACCACTGAAACGAAAGCAACAAAAACGGAAACATTTATAGTAAAAGAAAAATCTAC
>JAAFHO010000470.1 GCA_013297575.1 Chitinophagales bacterium | reverse complement strand
GTGGATGTGTTCAAGTTATGGAGAGTTCGGAGGCGAAGCTCAAATATTCGATACTAAAAACAGTACGATTTATAACAATAAATTTGAAGGTATAAGCACAGGTTTGTTTTTCCCAAAATCTGTGTTTAATGACAACGATGGGAATATATACATTACTTCTGGGCTGGAGCATTTTACGAGTTCAGGAGAAATCTACAAGATTTCGTCAAATAGAATTGTTACTAAAATATTTGACAGTCGTGATTATAGAGATACTATCAAGCAAGGAATTTTTGTTGGACCCGGAGCTTACAACAAAAAGGACAACTCAATCTATTTTGCATCTACAAAGGGTTTTTACAAAGCACCACTACCAATAAATGGTAAACTTCAAAATCCACAATTAATTTTTAATCCAAGTTTGAGTTGGGTGAGAGAACCACTCGCAATTGGGATTGGAATGGCAATAAAACGTATCGAATTTACTACGGACAACAAACTTTTATTCTTAACTTCTATCGATGGATTTGGAATTTATGACGGACATAAACTGATATTTTTAAAATGAGATTATCATTGTTTTGCGAATAATATTCCTTGTGCGACAAATAATCAGTATAGCACACCGAATAATAGTAAGGAACAATCTCCGAGGTGGGAAAGCATTACTTTTATCCTAAATTGGAAGGTAGTAAAGGTGAAATTGCTATTCCTAGCGTATTTTAGATGCTCTATTTCAATGAAGTAAATATTTTCCTAAGTACCATGTTACTCACTTTTAAACCACTTATAAAATGTATTACCTCAAGAAAAAATCATTCGTTCCATTATTAGGGTTGTGCTTATCGTTTGTTTTTGTTCTGCCTTATTTGGGTATGGGTCAAAGCGATGAACCCAACAAATTACCATCTCCACGGGGAGTAATTACTTGTACTAGCACCATTGTTAACGGCAATTCTGTGGATAAGTATAGTTTCTATGATGATTCAGGAAATTTGGTGTCTGTAATGGTGGATGCACTCGGTAAACCATATAGTTTTCCAGATTATTGCCTATGGAAATCTTTGAAATTTTCGCCCTCTATAGAAAATAAACGAGGAAGTAGAGATGATGAGTACGAGTATGATGTTACTTCTTTAAGCCCGAAAGAAAAATACGCAGCTGTTAGAAAAACAGGTATAACTATTCAAAAAAAGGGATTAAATAGTGTACCCAGAGAGGTAATTATGCAGGCTAAGTCTTTTAGTTATGCAAATTATCACTTTTACGAGTATAAAAAAGAAGGACAAAAGTACATGATATTATCTTCTTCTATGGAAATAAGAGGACATGATACTCTGCTAAGCAGCATTTTCGCAAAATCGTATATTACAATAATTGACAACGTTGGCCGTATCTATAAACAAGTTGAGATTGAAAACGGAGGCTCTCGGAATATGTCTTCTGATGGAAGGTATTTATTCTGTACTAAAGGATATGGTATTTATGGCGACGAAGTAGGTTGTGTAAATGGCCCTTTTCTGATAAATGATTTGGTAAGTGGAGCGATAGATACGATTCCAAATGAAAAATTTCTAGGCAAATTTTCATGTGATGGTATTATCAATATAAGATGTGATGGTAAAAATTTCCAAGTTTATACTTCAAGTGGCCCGAGTATATTTCATGTAGTAATTAACCCATATTCCCAAACGATATTTTCAAAGGAGTATGACAATAATATTTTTGTGAGAGGTATTAAGAAGGGCATAACATTTGACGATGCCCACCTCCCTGATGGTACTATTTTTGATCTAAATTCATATAAAATGGAGCAATTTGGTATTAATTAATATATGAAATGATAAATATTTTTTTGTAAGTATTGAGAAATTTTTGTCAAGTATGGTAATTCATAACACTCAAGTTGTAAAAAATCATGTATAAAATATTGCTTGTTATTCTTTTTGTCCTTCCTTCTGTTTCAATGTGCGGACAAAAGGCAATAACCTCTCTTTTTCAGTGCATCCGTTACCCACAGGATTCCATGGGTCGTCGTTTGGTGGTGGAATTTTGGGACTCCACTTCAAACAAAAAAATTGCTCACCTTGACCTGAAACAACTCAATCCATTTTCAAAATTTAAGGAAAAACAGATAGGCGTTTGGGATTTCTATGATACTCCAATTTACGAGTTAAAAGAAGCAAAAAAACAAATTGATTCTATAAATTTGGTCTGCAAGTTATTTCATTTGAATACGCCAGATCTTATACCTTTCCAATTATTAAGTAGTTATACGGTCTCTGTTGAAGAAAATCGAAGCGTTGCTGTACTATATGAACTCTCAACATTAAACCATGACAAAAGTAATATTTCTACAAGTTCAATCATTTTTACATTTGATGCAAAAGGGGTAAAGATGACCCAGTCACCGCTTTGGGAGATCAGTTGTGGTGCTCCAGCCGTAAGTTCCGATGGGCGATTTATGTTTTTTATGGCAGCAGGGCCTTATGGTTGGGAGTCAGGAGGTGCCTATATGGAAGACCAACTTTGGGTATATGACAATCAATTACAAAAAGTGATCTATAAAAGTACCAGCGAATTATACGATATGTATAATTCGATTATAGGAAATTATTTTTTCACAAATACCTCAAATCACAATACACAGAACGCTCACTATAAAATTTACGATTTTTACAACATGATAACATACAATATTGATCTACCTTTTGCACAATCTGCGCAACTCTCTGCCTTTGAAAAAGACAAATTGGTTTTTTACGATCCAGAGACAAAGCAGACTTACTACAAATACTACAATAAGGACTTTCTAATTGAAAAAATACAGAGATAATTTTGTATACGCATAATGACTGTAGCCCGTATTTGAAAGCCGTATTGTTAGGATTAAAATTCGAGGTTTTTTCTAGTACAAATGCTAAAAGTAATAGTATTAAAATTAAACCGCCATTTTCCTAATCCCCACCACCAATTTATCCAATTCCGCCGTAGTGGTATATACATTAGGCGTAACACGTACAGCGTTTATTTTCTCCCAGTCGATCCCCACGGTATGTATTTTCCAATCGCGGAACAATAACTCGGAGGTTTCCGCCGCTTTTTTGTCTTTGATCGAAAACGTACCTATCGCACAACCAAACGCTTCCCTGCGCGACGTGTGCAAGCGTACATTGGGGAGATCGGCCACCTGATCCATCCAGTAATTTTTGAGGTAATGCAAGCGTTTTTGTTTGCGTGCTGTATCGATCATCAGGTGTAAATCCAATGAATAGCCAATCGCCATTTCGATAGGAAAACTACGTGTACCCAAGTTTTCAAACTTCCGAATATTACCTTCCAGCGGTTTTTCGGCAGAAAGCAACGGCCAAATATTACCAATTTTATCTTTTTTGATCCAAGTCATGCCCGTCCCGATCGGTGCGCAAAGCCATTTGTGCAGACTGGTACCAAAATAGTCGCCACCCAAATCTGGAATTTTGTAATCGAGCAATGCAAATGAATGCGCGCCATCAATCACCACCTCGGCACCATTTTTATGGGCAGCGGCGGCAATTTTTTGCGCAGGCAGGATTTGGCCGCACCAGTTAATGATATGTGTAATATAAACAATACGGGTTTTATCCGTAAATTTATCGGTGAATGACCGTACCAAATAGTCTTCATCCTCCGACGGCAATGCCAAATCGACCCAAACCAACTTGATTTTATCGCGCAATTCGCGTTGTTGCCATGCGTGGATCATATTGGGATAATCGTATTTCGACAATACTACTTCATCGCCTGCTTGTAGCGGAAGGCCAAAAATAATCGTATTGAGTGCTTCCGTCGCATTGCGGTTGTAGGTAATTTCTTCGGGGTCGCAACCTGCCAAACTCGCCAAATAATAGCGCAATGGCTCGCGGTCTTGGTCGAGGATACGCCACATATAATAAGAAGGTGCCTCATTGCTCAGCCGATTATAGTAGTCCAAAGCGTCCATGGTAGCACGCGGCGAAGGACATACCCCCCCATTGTTAAGGTTGATGATATTGGGGCTGGCGGCGTAGGCCATGCGTATCTCGCGCCAAAAATCGTCTTCCGGTGCGTTGCCTAAGGCTTGTACGCCTGGGAATGCTTGTGCCACCGATTGGTGTAGGGCAGTTAGCCCAATAATTGAGGCCGTTTGTTGGATAAATGAACGTCTTTGCATGGGTACTTTACTTTATTGGAATTTCTAAATCAACTTGCGAGCAAACAAGGTTTCCATCCTTTTTTCCCGGAGTCCAATTGCCCAAATCACTCAATGCTTTACAATATTTGTCAGTAATTGCTTTGTCGATACTGCTATAGACACCGCAAGGCGCTATACTACCATCGGTTTGGACAATCACCAAGAGGGGCATTTTTTTGCCTTTTATGGATTTTTTCTCCGATTTACTCAACGAAACTGCCGTGCGGAGGTACTTTTCAAGCGACTTGGGATCACCTTTGGGTGATATTGTTTTTTCGCTCAGGTCATTATAGAAAATGGTTTCGCATTTTAAGGTGAGATCTTCATCGGTGAGATGAAACCGTATCGGAATGGCAAACATCACCTTTACTTTTTTTTGATTGACCACGCCAGGAATCCATTTCGGCATGGCTTTGATCACCCTCAAGGCTTCTTCGTCGCAGCCGCTTCCAATAGATTTGACACATTGCGCATTGCTGATAGCGCCAGTAGAATCAATGACAAAGTTGACGATAACGGTCCCTTGAATATTGTTTTCTCGGGCCAAGGCCGGATAACGGAGATTTTTGGAAAAATATAAACTTAGCCCAGCGTCACCGCCCGGG
>JAAFHO010000047.1 GCA_013297575.1 Chitinophagales bacterium | reverse complement strand
TGCGTTGTTGCTTACTATTTGCCAAGTACCTGTTGCGCCGGGCAATAGTACCGCCGCACTTTCGGTCTCCCCCTCTACGCCGTACGCCTGCTCGCCAAGCAATTGTCCATAAGCATCCGTTTGCAACAGATAGATATTGGACGGGTTGCCGCCATCCGAACGGCTACCAGCGGCCACCAACGAACCATCGGGGCGTACTTGAAGCGAAAAAAGCCGATCGCCTTCGTAGTAACGTTGCCAACCTTGCGCAACAACTTGCAAGGGTAAGCACAAACAGATGAGGTACAGGTATTTCATAATTTATTATTTTGCACAAACGCTGTGAAGTACTTAGAATATTTGAAGTGTTTGTATTGCATTGAGTCAAATGTACAAGTATATGCTGCTCCCTGACAAAAACAAATTATACCAATTCTCGGATTTTTTCTTACTTTTGTCGCTATGAAAGCATTAAATTTGATCCAAACATTTACTAAAAAAGATTGGCATTGGTTTGAAAAATTTATTTCAAGCCCTCTTTTTAATAAAAACAATGTCCTTATCCAGTGGTTTTCATTGCTCAAGCAGCAAAAGAGCAGGAATATGCCAATCTCGGAAAAAATAATTGGATTATCACCCGCACAAAACTCAAAAGAAGCAGCAAATTTGCACCATACCTCTAATTATTTTTTGAAAAGTATAGAGACCTACTTATCGTGGGAAGAATGGCAAAACGATGAGATGGAGCAACTGCTGTATTTGCTCACTGCGTGCCGGAAACGGAATTTGGAGCGGCATTTTAAAGAAGTCCACTTGCGGCTGGAGCGGCAGATGGAAAAGGAGCCGATCAGGAATCCGCAATTCTACCGTTTTAAGTACCGTATGGCCTTTGAAGAACACGAACAAAGTATGGAAGCGGGCAGGGCTGGTGCGGAACAATTGCAGGCATTATCCGATTGGCAAGATGTGGCTTTTGTGGCCGAAAAACTCAAAAATGGCTGCATTTTGCTCAGCCGCAGAAAGGTGCTCAATACCTCTTTTGAAATGGGATTATTGCCATCTGTCCTACAATTTGTACAAGATCGGCCAGATTTGCTGCAATATAAAGCCATTGCCGTTTATTATTATGGCTATATGGCTTTGAGTGAGCCGCAGGAAGAATCGCATTTTTTTGCTTTGAAAGGGCTATTAAAGGAGTTAAATATCCAATTTCCGATCCACGAACTGCGGAATATTTATCTGTTAGCCGTCAATTTTTGTATCAATCGGATCAATTTACGCCAAGATCAGTACCTGCGCGAATTGCTGGACTTGTACCAAGCGGGTATTTTGGCAGAAGTATTTATTGAAAACGGCCATATTTCGCGGTTTACTTATACCAATATTACCTTGCTCGCGCTGCGCATGAAGGAATACAATTGGGTGCAACATTTTATCGAAACCTACAAACACCGCTTGCCCGAAAGCCAAAGACAAGGTACGCACGCCTTTGTTCAGGCGCGTTACCTCTGCGAAATCGGGGATTATGACCACGCCATGCCCTTGCTACAAACTATGGATTTCGATGATATACTCCACAACCTAATGGCCAAAACCATGCTGCTCCGTATGTACTACGAAACGGGTGCTTTTACGGCTTTGGAGAGCCTTTTAGCGAGTTTTACGACGTATTTGCGTAGAAAAAGGCAAATTGCCGACCAACAAAAAACGGCCTATCTGAATACGATCCGCTTTGTCCGCAAACTGATTGCGCTGCGCCCAGGCGACAAAAAGGAGCGGATGGTGCTAAAAACGGAAATTACGGGTACGGCTCTGGTAGCGGAGAAGGATTGGTTGATGGAGCGGGTTGGGGCGGGTTGAGACCCCGCCCTCCATTTATAATCCTCAAAAAAATCAAACAAGAAACGGACGGCGGGTACCCATAATTTAACAGCATTCTTATTGCTTCACCAAACGCATCCCCCGTCCCGCAACCAACATATAATACACACCGTCATTCCAAGCACCGCAATACACCGGATTGCTCCCTTGCGCTACCTGCTGGCGCGCCACCAAACGACCTGTCGCGTCAAAAACTTGCAAATCGGCTGGTGCTGTTCCGTTCCATTGCACATTCAATAGATCGGTTGCCGGATTGGGCGATATACTAAATGGCGCATCTTGCTCCAAATTGGCCACACTCGATACCATATCCGCCGTAGTAATTTGGTCGATACAGAAATAAGCAGGTGTATTCATGCCAAATGTGCCATTGTCGCTGGAATTCAAATAAAACACCAAAGAATCCACATTGCCCAAGGGCTTCAAATCCACATACGTCCAATCTTTTATGATATAATCGTTGGCATTATTGGCAAATCGGTAATCGGCCAAATAAAAAGCGACACTATCGGTGCTCAATTGGCCATTTTTGAATTTTTTAATCACCAATTTAAAATAATCGGGGTCGTTGCCATTTTCACCACCAAATTTCTTGGCAAAAGCATCGCCGTCTTTCATACTATAATAAGTATAAGTACTATTGGTGACATAAATACCATTGACAACACCCCCTTTTGCGGCACCATCCAAGCGGATATAATTGCCCGCAAAGGAATAACCTACTGCGTAATTGGCCGAATTATTGAACCCTTTGCCTGCAATAGCGGAATATTGGTTATTAAAACCGGGCGTTGTGTTGTCGGTAATATTGGAAATTGCCCAGCCATCCCAGTAAAAAAATTGGTTGTCGTAATAGTTGTGCAAAGCAGTATTGCCGCTTTGAAATACACCCGAAATACCTGAATCATCCACAAATCCCGCTGCTGGAATACTGATATTTTCAAAGGTTGAAGTGGTCTGGGCATTCGTTACCGAAAAGACGAGTACTGCGAAAATGATTAAAAATGTTGTTTTTGTGTACATTGTTGAATTGTATTTATAAAATATTAGATCTTAAATTCGCAACCCAGCACCCAACCTATATCCACGCCCCGGCATGGGTCTGCGCTCTATCACGCGGTACGAAACATCAAAAATATTATCGACCTGGAAAAAGCAATGTCCACCCCAGCGTCGTTGTTGAAAACCATAACTCATCCGTGCATTATGGATCAAAATTGCGGGCAAACCCTCGTTGATGCCTTTCGTACTGCTGGTGTATTGCGCCGTCCATAGCAAAGCAGTGGTTTTCCAACCCATGTCCATACTCATAAAAGCGCGGTGTACGGGTGTATAAATCAATTGTTCGCCAGCCGCCAATTTGGGTCGCGTCAATGCAATTTCGTTGGTAGAGCGCACCCAATCGTAGCCCGTAATAACCCGTAAGTGCTTTGACTTCCACGATTTGCCATACGTGAAGCGTTGCTCCACGCCCCTGCTTCTTACGGCAGTAATATTATTGGCCGACCAATACACCTGCCCTTCTGCTACACTCCATAATATCCAATTATCAATCAGGCGATGAAACGCGGTTAGGGAATACCCCAGCCCCCTGAATCCCCCTTCTATGCCCCAGCCACTTTCGGGCAATAAACCCAAATTACCTCCTGGCCGCCAATAACGGTCGTTCAAAGTAGGCAACCGATAATGCCGACTCAGCTTAGCATGCACTTCCAAATCCTTGAAAATGCTGTATGATGCTCCCAATCCCGGCATAAAAGGCACCGCTCGACCATCCTGCCATTCTTGTCTGGCGGTCAGTTGTATTTTGAACTGGTTGCGCTCGTAACGGAGGTTGCCAAATACTGCCGAGCGTACTTCTTGCAGGGTATCGTTATACCCATCGGCACTGGCTTGGTACCAGGTTTGTTGCGCGCCAAACTGCGCTTGCCAGCCACGATGAAACTGCCATTTGTCTTCCAATTCCAATAAATATGTCTTAAACCCGCTGAGCGCACGCACACCAATTTGTTCGTCTTGGTAGTCGATGGTTTCACCAAAAACAGCCGATTTTGCTTGTAAAACGTGCTTTTTATAGATACGATGTGCTTGCAAGAGGATGCGCAAAGCATGATCTGTTTGTTGGGCGAGGCTCTTGTTTTGGGTGGTGGTAGGTGGTATTTCGCGGTGGTTGAATTGCCGCCACACATGTACACTTATTTGGCTTTTAGCAGAAGGCACCCAATAGAATTCTTGTAAAAAACCGCGTTGCTCAAAGGCTGCGTTGGTTTGCTTTTTCGCGGGTAAATCGGGGTTGGAAATATACGAAAAATCGTTCGCTGCTTTAGATGTAAATAACTTTGAAACCACCGATAACCGACCATTACTCCATTGCATTTTTGCTTGGTGGCTTTGTAACCCGAAACTACCCGTACTTGCATTGTAGCGCAGCCCCATTCCTTTTTGGGCCATTTTATTTTGTATCGAAAGCACACCACCTACTGCACCACTCCCCCATTGCGCACCACTGCTGCCATAGTGCATCGTTACTTCATCGGCGATGATAGCGGGTAATAAAGAAAGATCGGAAAGACCATTCATTGGGCTTTGTATCGGCAGTCCGTTCCACAAAATGGCCGTTTGGCTGGCACTCCCGCCCCGTATAGATGAGGTGGCCAAACTACCTAAACCATAGGATTTGATATACACACCCGATTGGCTCGATAACAGATCGGCCAAAGATTGGTGTTGTGCTGTACTTAATTGTGTGGAATCAAAACGCTCCGTTCGCTCGCCGGGCATTGTTGTACGCAGCGACAAGGCTGATACCGTAACGGATGGTAACAAATGGGCGGTGTCTTGCTGTGCCGATAACCGGAAGGCAACGAACAACAGCAAAACAACCGACATGGGTGACGGGTGTTTTATAAGCATAACAGTTGGGACTTTTCCTCCGAAAGCCGTTTATGTAGTAAAAAAATGACGTGTAGCAGGTCTCCTGACTTATCCCGGTACATGGCGCCTTCCCATCGTAATTGACAGTGGCTTATTGCCTGTACTTTTTATGCTTTTTCATTAAAAATTTTAAACGTTAAATTTTTAATGAAATGCACAAGGACTTACAGTAGCGGGGACTGTTCTGGATTTGCACCAGATTCCCTTTTAAGATTTTGCTTTGGGAAAAACAAAACCACTACAAGATGCGTGCAAAGGTATGTATAAAATGGGGTACGCTGTGTGGAAAGGCGGATTTTGGCCATTTTCAACACTAAGGAATAGGTGAATTTGACCAAATAGCGCGCCAATACCTACCATTTCCACCAAAACAACTACTTTTACGCCCAAATAAAGGAATATGGCAGCATAAACGGGCAGATCATTCGTTTTATACCTCTATCCACCATTTGTGCGATTCAAACTACACCAATTCAATGAACATAAAAATTTGCATCAGCGGCCTACTTTTCTTGCTCTTTACTACCCAAATTTTGTATAGCCAACAGGCAGCACAAGACACCACGTCGAAACTAAAGGTAGAAAGTTCGGAAACCGTCGAGGGCTTTTTGAGAAAAGGCCGAGAAGTACGCAAACTCAGCGGAAATGTGCGGTTGCGCCAAGAAAATACCCTTATCTATTGCGATACCGCTATTCTCGACCTCGACGACGCTGTCCTGAAAGGCAATGTCGTGATTGAACAAGGCGATTCTGTCAAAATTTTTGCAGACTCGGCACTCTATTATGGTGCCACAAAACAAAGTGATCTTTTTGGCAAAGTCGTACTGGCAAAAGCCGACAAAAAACTCTTTACCAAAAAACTCCATTACGATGTAGGTAACAAAATAGCGACTTATTACTCCGGTGCTACGCTCACCAACGGCCAAAGCCAATTGAGCAGTAAACGCGGCTATTATTACGTCAATGAAGACCAACTTTATTTCAAAGGCAATGTACTCATTACTGATCCCGACTTTACAGTGCGTACCGATACCATGCTGTTTAATACCACCACCCAAATCGCAACTTTTGTAGCGCCTACACTCATTAGCGAGCATGAAAGCAAAATTTATTGCGAAGGAGGTTTTTACGATATCGAAAATGATTTTGCAGAATTTGATGTAAACCCGCAGTACGAACGCAAAGACCAACGCGGGAAAGCCCAAAAAATGACCTGGCAAGGTACGAGCAAGGAGTATATCCTACAGGATTCGGCGTATATTGAGGAAAAAACACGTATCGTAAAAGCCGATGTGATTCGATATAATTCTATTTCGGAGGTGGCCACATTAGTCGGAAATGCGTATTACAAAGACAGTACCCAAGAAATTACGGGGACAAAAGTGCGCTATGATAGCCGAAACAAATTTTACCAATTGCTCGGGCGCGGGCGTGTAAGCGATCCACCAAATATTATTGAAGCCGATTCACTGGATTTTAACGACCAACTCGGCAATGGTTTTGCGCAGGGCAGCGTGATTTGGAGTGATACGTCAAGCAATATGTCGGTCTATGCCTATCGGCTCGATTACAATAAGCAAACCGATTATTTGAGTGCTTATGGTGGTTTTGGGGAGCGAGGAAACGGCGGTTTCGGAGGGCCTTCGGGTCGCCCCATGATGAAAACATTGGTGGACAGAGATACCCTTTACCTTGCATCGGAACGGCTTATTTCCTTCAAACCCGATACCGCCTCGGAGGTCCGGCAATTGCTGGCATATAAAGATGTACGTATTTTCAAGAGCGATATGCAGGCGGTTTGTGATTCACTTTCGTTCAGTTCTTCGGATTCTATTTTTTGGTTTTACAAGTTAAAATCGTTACCGATTGTGTGGTCGGACACCTCGCAATTTTCGGGCGATACGATAAAAATGCTCCTAAAAAACAGTAAATTAGATCGAATATGGCTACGCCTCAATGCAATGGTCATCAATTCCGAAGATGGGCAATTATTCAATCAAATTAAAGGAAAATTCACGACCGCATTTTTCCGTGAAAACGAAGTACGCGAAATGTACACCGACGGAAATGCACAAGCTGTTTATTACGCCCTCGACGATAAAAAGGCGTACATTGGCGTCAATGAAACCAAATGTTCGGAAATGCGGCTGTATTTTGGTAATAATCAGGTGAATAGTATCAAGTTTTACGCAGCACCTGAAGGTACTTTTACACCCATGAAAAAAGCGGGCAAAGAGGGTAAAAAACTCGATGGCTTCTTTTGGGAAAAAACGCGCAGACCACGATCAATAGAAGATATTTTAAAAATTTACACCCCAATATAACCCATTGATACTGAGCGTCGTTAGGTTTTGTGCATAGACATATAGGACGCTATATGATTTTTATGCACAAACCCTACAGAGCCGAAGTAGAGAAGGAACTATCCTTTGAAAAAGTTGTTAAACCAAGAAATTATTAACGCAACAGTATGTCATTAGAAATCAGAATTAACCAAGACATTATTACGGCTATGAAAGCCAAAGAAGATGTCACCCTCCGCGGTATCCGCGCCATCAAAAGTGCTATTATGCTGGCCAAAACCGATGGTTCAGGCCAAGAAATAGATGAAGCACGTGAAGTACAAATGCTTCAAAAATTGGTCAAAACCCGTCAGGAATCATACGATATTTATATGAAAAATGGCCGCGAAGAACTGGCTGTTAAGGAAAAAGAAGAAATTGATGTCATTCGGAAATACCTTCCTGCCATGATGGAAGGTGCCGAATTGGAACAAGCCATTCAGCAAATTATCGCCGAAGTTGGTGCCAAATCACCACAAGATATGGGTAAAGTAATGGGTGCAGCCAATAAAGCATTGGCGGGTAAAGCCGAAGGTCGCGCTATTTCTGAGATCGTGAAAAAATTACTTGTCTAAAAAATGTCCAACAAAGAAATCGCCAATGCTTTCGATGATTTAGCCAATTTGCTAGAACTCCACGAGGAGAACGAATTTAAAATAAAATCGTATCGAAATGCCTATATCACCCTGCGCAAACTGGAGCAGCCGCTGAGCGAAATTTCAGCAGCGGAAATCAAAGCCTTGAAAGGTATTGGGCCTGCCATTAGTTCCAAAATTCAGGAATTATTGAGTACTGGCACGATGGTCGCACTCGCCGAAGCCCAAGCAAAAACACCGCCTGGCGTGGTCGAAATGCTGGATATTAATGGCTTTGGCCCTAAAAAAGTACGGGTGGTTTGGCAAGATATGGGTATCGAAAGCATTGGCGAACTTTGGTATGCTTGTAACGAAAATCGCTTGGTGGAATACAAGGGATTTGGTTTAAAAACACAAGAAGACCTGCGTAATCGGCTGGAATATTACCAACGCAGCAAGGGCAAACTCCATTGCGATGCCGCCGAGCGCATCGCAATGGAGGTATGCCAAACCATTACCCAATTCATACCCGGCGCGTTTGTAGCACCCGTAGGCGAAGTACGCCGCAAATGCCCAATTGTTTCCAATATCGAAATTTTGGTGGGTTACAATGGCGAACTCACAGCAGTGTTTTCTACGGAAGCACTGGTATTGGAGCAAGCAACTGCCGCTACCATTCAGTTGCGGACAAAAGATGGTATTCCTGTCACTTTGTTCAAATGTTTGGCAGAGGAATTTGGCTCTAAAATGTTCCATTATTCGGGTGCACCGGCGTTTATCGAAGCGTTTATCGCCGAAAATGCGGGTATTTCCTTCAAATCATTGCGCACCGAACACGAGGTATTTGAAAAGGCCGGATGGCCATTTGTTGTACCAGAACTGCGCGAAACTGCCGACATCGTACAAGCAGCCAAAAAAGGACAATTACCCGAACTGGTCACTGCCGAAGACCTACGCGGCGTGCTACACGTACACACCACTTGGAGCGATGGCCTGCACAGTCTGGAGCAGATGTGTACCCGCGCACGCGAACTTGGTTATGCTTATATTGGCATTACAGACCACAGTAAATCAGCATTTTATGCCAATGGACTGCAACCCAATCGGGTGTTAGAACAATGGGATGCCATTGACTTGCTGAATGAAAAACTTGCCCCTTTCAAAATACTAAAGGGCATAGAAAGCGATATCCTCAACGATGGTAGTTTAGATTACGAAGACAACCTCCTATCCCGTTTTGATTTTATCATTGCCTCCGTACACTCTAACCTAAAAATGGGTATCGAAAAGGCTACCGAGCGGGTAGTCCGTGCCATAGAAAACCCCTATACTACTATTTTGGGACATCCAACGGGTAGGTTACTCTTGAGCCGCGAAGGTTATCCACTGGATTGGGATGCGGTGTTTGACGCTTGTAAACGCTGCAATGTTGCCATTGAATTGAACGCGCATCCGTACCGACTGGATATTGATTATACATTGATTCCACGTGCTACGGCATTGGGTATTCCGATCAGTATCAACCCCGACGCACACAGCCTTGATGGTCTGGAGCACGTGCGTTATGGCCTTCAAACGGCACGAAAGGGAGGACTTACAGCGGCGCAATGTTTTAACGCACAGATGTATGACCAATGGAAAAAATGATTTTTCTAGTGGGTTTTATGGGCAGCGGAAAATCGTATTGGGGTAGCCGACTGGCCAAAAGTATAGCATGGGATTTTGTTGATTTGGATACCTTAATTGAGCAAAAAACGGGTTTATCGATCCCTGAAATATTTGCCTTACACGGCGAGGATGGCTTTCGATTGCACGAACAAGATTGTCTGCACAGCCTTACCGAACGCCTAGAACCTGCGGTAATTGCCACGGGAGGAGGTACCCCCTGTTTTTTTGATAATATGGACTGGATGAATCAGCACGGAACGACTATTTGGCTGGATATTCCTGTGGATACACTTGTTGAACGGCTTTGGCCGGAGCGACATAAACGACCATTGTTGGCACAGATACCTGAAACTGATTTTACAACTTTTATTAAAGAACGGCTGGATATTAGGTGTGTTTGGTATCAAGAAGCGCAATTTTCTGTAGCAAACGGTGCAGAACTTAGCAATTCACTGATGCAAAATTTATAGTGTTGCGGCCTTGCGGCATATTACCGTAAAAAGCCACAACACTACAAAACAAGCAATGTATGAATCTATGCTTTTTGCGCTTTGAGCAGGTCGCGAATTTCTGCCAAAAGGGCTTCTGAAGGTGTTGGTTCTGGCGGGCCAGGTTTTTGCCCAGCTGCTTTAAGCATAAAGAAAAGCGCAAGACCAACCAATAAGAAATCAATAACCGCTTGAATAAATGCGCCATAAGACACTTCAATACCAATCAGTTTGAAGGATAGTGTATTGAAATTAATACCTCCCATTAAACCACCGATGACAGGCATCAGCATTTTGTCCACTAAGGCAGTCACAATTTTGCCAAAAGCACCACCAATAATTACACCTACGGCCAAATCGAGGACATTACCTCGGATAAGAAAAGATTTAAGTTGTTCGATCATCTTGTAAAGAAATTAATAAATGAAAAGATGGGCGAAAGGTACTGCAAGGAAAATAATACTGACTCGGAATGAATGTGAAATTTTGTTTAATTAGAGATAATATATCTTATTCTTTTTTCCCAAATACATCGAGACTATTCGTAGTAGAAGATGTAAGAATAGTATATGCATTGGGTTTTATCCCAAATAAATAAGGGATCAATTGAATTATCGATATTTTGATCATTGCAATAACATACTTCACCTGGTTATCGCGGTAAATATGCTTTAATACTTCATTTTTATAGAACGAGCACCGATCTGCGATGATATCAAATTGCTCTGATTTGAGCAAGAAGCGGAATAACGATGGCGTATAGATATTAATATGCCCATAAGAAAGATAGTGTGCAGCCTGTTGATCTACATAAAAAGAAAAATCAATAGGTACTTCAAAAATTTGGTATTTAGAGACCCTTTTAATTTCCCTGAGCAATGTACGCTCATGCTCCACATGCTCCATCACGTGCGAACAAATCACGAGATCAAAATGCTGATCGGGGTAAGGAATTTTATAACCATCAAAAATCTGTACGTTTTTCAGGTTTGCGATATTTTTGGATTGGATAATTGCAGCGCCACTTTCAGAAATTTCGAGCGCGTACATCTGTTCGGAGAAATGCCATTGCGACAACCAATTTAAAATACTGCCTTCTCCTGCACCTACTTCGAGGACATTAGAAAACTGTATATGTTTCGCCAATGCCACAATATTTTCGGCCTTGTGTTTCGCCGCCAAATTACGCCAAGCAGTAGTAGAACTATCGTATTGGTTGGCATAAGCTGTTTTGAGGTTGGTGGATACTTGCATAGATCTTACTTTTTCCGAAGGATGAGTGTGACAATGAAATCGGGGTGAAATGGCATCGGACTTCTTCTATCTAGTATGGTATCAAAATCCGTTTCGAATATCTCACCAAAAGCAGTCCGATAATAGTCACGTTCCATATTATCAACGATCAACCAACCATGTTGTTTTATGTGCCGAATAGATGCTTTTACACAAGATGGTCTTGATCGCCCGTCCACCAAAACGAGGTCAAAATACTGATCTGGGTACTGGTGAATAACGTTGACGTACTGCTCATAACTAAGATGTGCTTCTCCTTTATTTTTTGTAGCAAAATGATCTGGGTTTGCGGGGTCTTTTGATGCTTGCCCCTCTTTGGCGACTCCTTCTATGGCGTGTATTTCCCAGTTTTTATGCTCAACCTGGCCGATGGTATCCTTGAGCATTTTAACCCAGGTATGGTTGTTTTCGACGGTAATTACAGTATTTACCCGATTTAAAAAAAACAGTGTTGAACCACCACCACCGTACTCGAAAACGCGGTGATCGGGCTTTAAATACGCATTTAGCAAATCGATGGATTCAAAACCAAGCCAAGCCAATGATGAATTTAATGAATTTGTACCAACAACCAGATTATTGGCCCAATCTGTTCGGTACGACCACATTTTAAAAAAATGATCTACACTTTTGGCATATCGAAACGTTTGCCAAATAAAATAAAATTGCGACTTTTTCCAATGCATGGGGCAAAAGTACATCTTACTTTTTGAATCTTGTAAACTTATTGACCATGAAATTCAAGTCCGAAGACAGCCTTAACCACAATACAATAGATAGAAACGCTCCTGCGAAAAGACTCGATCGTACTAAAATAGATATATACGGTGATGCTGTTACGGGCAAAAGTGAGATAATTCCATACACACCTATGCTAATTAGCAGAATTTTTATGGAATTTTTGCTAAATGGTTGAAGTTTAAAAAAATACCAATTAATGCCAATACTAATCAAATTGTAAAGGGTTATTGCGATCAAATTGGCTATGGCGGAACCAATTATACCATAAGACAACGTAAACCAATAGCCTAGGCACAAACTAGCGATAGCAGGAATGATAATTTGGAAATATGAATATTTGAATTTACTAGAATAAATAAGTAAGTGGTTATTCAACCCTGTAGCCATATCAACCAGTCGCGCCAGTCCCAAAATTAGGATAACATATTTGCCTTGCTGCATTTCCGATCCATTGGCAATAATTTGAAAAAAAGCATCCACAGATATCCAAAATGCGCCAAAAAGCAACAACCCTAGGATAATTAAGTTAATGGAAACCTTTTGATACAAATTATGCATTTCGTCCATGTTGTTATCCATCCAATATTTTGCAATGAGCGGCGCTCCTATGCCCACCAGTGCGCGCGAGGGAACTTCGATCACATTAGCGATAAATGCTGAAATGGAATAAATACCACCTCTTCTCAAATCTAATAAGGAACCGACCATCAAACTGTCTAATTTGGAAATGATCAGCAATGCAAACCCACTAATAATACCATAAATAGCATAGCTGCTCATCTCTTTACGCATAGTTGGAGCGATAAAACTAAAGTCAGGTTTTAATCTCCATGCTTTCAAATGGATGATATAAAGTACAAATCCAATAGCCGAAAAAAAGAGATAAACAACAAGTCCATACATGACCCAATCTAAAGAAATCCAATGTTTCAAATAAAAAACAATGAGCAAAGGCAACACAAATTTCTGAGAAACATCCAATAATATAGACGGGATAACAATTCGCTTGAAATTAATGGCAAACCGATAGAATACAGTATTGAACGCAGTGAGTACAAGTGCAGGAATGGTGAGCCATAGGTACTGTTTAAAAAGTGGATTTTTTTCGCCATAACGCGCAATAATCGCATCTTTGAATATAAAAGCCAGCAAAACAAAGAGGAGACAACCCAAAAACGTCCAAAGTAGCATCAAGCCAAGGAAACCATGATGTTGCGTTGACTTATCCTCAAAATAAGGAAAAAAACGCATAATTACCGTAGTCGACCCTAAAGATACCAATGGAAACAACAATGCAGCAGTATCGAGTATAAAACGCATCATACCGTACTCTTCCAAAGCATACGGAAAAACGTAAACGGTACTCAGTGCACCTATAAAAATCCCAAACCAATTGACGATGCTAAATTTTAACCCTTGCCGTTGTATTAATCCCATTAGATCTGCGAAGGTCTAATACTGTTCGCTAGTAGGGTGCAAAGGTAACAAAAAACACGATTACAGGAAAAATTGTGTCATTAATGCAAAAAGTTGTGCCAACTGCCCATTGAGGAACAACCAACACAACCTTTTCTTTCGATGAAAAACTTATTGCAAAATAATCTTTCTCACATCAATAATATTACCATTAGGATCCATTAAATATACAAAATAGGTACCTAATCCTGCCCAAGTACCCAAATTTACATACGATTGCTGTTGCGTAATCGTTGTTTCAAAAACCGTTTGGCTTAATGGCGTTACTATTTTGAGTATGTGGTTACTCAGGTTTTGATAGTTACCATAATCAATTGTGATATGATCTTTGGCCGGATTAGGAAAGATTTTAATAGTATGCTCCGATTCAATTGGATTTACGCCAGAAAGATTAACATTGATGATCAAAGTATCTGTTACCGAAATCCGATCAATACAAAGACTTTCACCAAAATAAAGCCCAACCACTTCTTTATCTGTTAACCCTCTATCATAAATACGAATATCATCAATGCTACCATCAAATGGCTTATCCCCATTGTATCTACCTCCTATTCTTGCCGTAGGTGTTGCTTGTCCATAATAACAGGATCTATTTGTGCTGAAAACGGTGGAATCAATCTTAACTCCGTTGACATAAAATCGGCAGATATTATTACTTTTTGACAATACTATATGATACCAATTATTGAGCACAGCAGTATTTTTATCTTGGTAAGCCATAACCGATGACGGAGCATAGTAAACGGCTCCTTGCCAACCTAATTCATCGTAGTCGTAATTATTATAGTACAATGATTGGTCACCGCCAGCACTGCCTATTGATAGAAAAAAATAGCGGTTTCCTGACCCTGGATAACTTTTTACGAGTGCCCAGGCAGAAAACGTGATATTGTCGTTCAACAAGCCATCTATCGGAAGATCAATAAAATCGTTCTCAAATTTACTAAAAGCATACGCTGCGTTAGGATTTCCGAAGCGATCTGTTGTCAATGTTGCTCCATTGACGATCCCATGTTGACTACTTGCGCCGTAATCATTCGCATTTCCAGTAAATGGATAATACCGTACTTGCCCCACTGTCGTTATTTGAGCAAAATTTAGCGTTGCAAAAAGTAACGCAATAAAAGATGTTGTTAAGATTTTAATCATGATGAATAAAAGGTTTAAATATGTAAAATTTTATTTGTAATAATTTAAGTAAAATGCTGACCAAACAACATTACCGCACCACCGTCACATCACCACTATACTCTACCTCCGCTCCACTGGCCAGTACCAGCACACAATCATAGATATATACGCCTGTGTCTGCTTTTTTACCGCCTTCAATGGTGCCATCCCACCCTAGTTTGTCTATATTGGTTGGAAAATCTTTTCGTTCAAAAAACAGACTGCCCCAGCGGTCGTAAACACGAAGGTATTTGATGGACTTAATACAATCAATGCTGGAATACAGTGTAAACCAATCATTTATACCATCATCATTGGGATGAAACACATTAGGGATGTATAGGCTTGCCTCCGTAACCTCCAAGCGCACCGTATGGGTACTATCGCAACCCGAAGCAGCCTTTAATTGAAAAACATAATTCCCAGTTACATTGGTCGTTGTACCATCGGGTAAGGTGAGTTTTTGATCAGAGCAGATGTCCAATGTACTTTCGGTGGCAATAGGCTGCACATTTTTGGTAATGATAATAGGCGGCGTAGTGGTAGTACACCCTTCTGAGTCGGTGACCGTAATCGTATAATTACCTGGTGTTGTAAGTTCAAAAAGGCCATTGTTTTGCTGCGATATTGATCCAATACTATAAGAATAGCCGCTGCCCGAGCCACCATTTGCGGTCAATTGTATAGACCCAATTGGGTGCAGACAGTCTATGTTTTGTATCGTTATGCTCCCAAACAGAAGCGGCGAATATGGCGCAATAGAAAAGGAAATAGTGTCTTTACATTGGTTGGAGTCTTGGATATAGGCGGTATAAGTTCCTGGAATATTGCTGTCAAAAGTACTATTATTACTCCATGCCCCAGTCCCTAAACGGTATTGAAATGGCGCTACACCTGAACTTGGTTTTAGCACCACCATATTGCTATCCGAACATGGTTTTTGATCTATTGTTGCTGTTCCTGCTATCTTATATACTAACGAAGGTATTTCAACTGTATAAGGATATTCGCAGCCGTTTGCACCTTTTAAAATGACATTATATGTGCCTGCAACCAAGTTTTTATAAATTTTTGGTGGCTCAAATGCCCCTCCATTAAAACTATACAAACTGGAAGATCCACCCATAATCAACACAGATCCCCCTAATGGATCGGCACAGGTGACAGCCGTTGTTTCAAATACAGGTACTTCGGGCACAGAAATATCCACCAAAAGTGCAGGAGTTTGTGTGGTACAACCATCTTGATCGGTAATCGTTATGGTGTAACTACCTGACTGATTAATCGTAAAAACGCCCGTTGACTGACTCGATTGCCCGGCATCTATCTGATACGAATAGCCGCCAACCCCTCCTAAAGCCGTCACCGTAATGGTAGCCGAAGGGTTATTGCAATCGGCCTGCGTTATTTGTACATTGTCTATTTGTGGCGCATTACCGGGATTAATTGTAAAATTTAGGGTATCCAAACAGCCATTATTGTCTTGGACAAAAATCGTATAATCGGCTGGTTCAAGCCCCGAAAACACATTGCTCGCTCCCCAACCCGTTGTGCCAAGTTGGTATTGAAAAGGGGTAAATCCCGTGGTTGGATTAATTGTAACGGTACTGGTATTGGCACAGGGCATTGTTTCGATCAATGGCGTATCAACCATATTATAACCAATAAATGGCACCACGACCTGATAACTTTGGGTACAACCACTGCTGCTTTTTACCACCACGGAATAGGTGCCGCCTGCCAATAGATTATAAGTAGTAGGTGGCAAAAATTGTCCGCCAGCAAAACTATAGGTCAATGAAGGCAACCCAATCACCTGTACTGCACCACCTTGAGGATTTCCACAGGTGGCGGGT
>JAAFHO010000469.1 GCA_013297575.1 Chitinophagales bacterium | reverse complement strand
CTACTAAGCAATAATAATGGAATGAGTGTTCAAGAAATCGCTTGGTTTGTTGGCTACGAGAGTTTGAGCTCGTTCTCGAATGCATTTCAGGAAAAATTTGGTACTCGACCAAATGAAATAAAAAAACAATTCCTTTCAAACAAATCTTAATTCTTTTTCGACAAATGTTATAATGAATGTAGCCGCACCTTTGCACTACTAATTAAAACATTATGTAAAAAAGAATATAAAATGAGAGAAATTAATTTTGACAGAAAAGCATCTGCTTTAATATTAACAACGTTTTTAACGGGTCTTTTAGCAGGGGTGTTTTTTACTTGGACAAATGCCATTACACCAGGTATCGGAAGGTTGGACGATGTTGACTATCTACAAGCATTTCAGCACATGAATAGAACAATTCAGAATCCTTTATTCTACATCGTAATCATAAGTCCTCTGTTTTTGTCACCTTTGACAGCGTACTTGTATAAATCGGGCAACCGACTTATGCTGTGGTCGCTCATTGGGGCATCGGTGCTGTATTTTTTAGGTATTTACGTTGTAACAGTGTATGGCAATATTCCTTTAAATAATAAGTTGGATGCACTCCAATTATCAACGATCAGTTTGGAGGATGCCAAAATCTTTCGAGATCAATATGAAGTTAGATGGAATAATTTACATCTCATTCGGACAATAACGTCATCTGCTTCATTTCTTCTTTTAATATGCGCTTGTTTGCTCATAGATAAACAAAAAAAAATTAATAATCAATAACAACATGAAAAAATTTAGAGCAATTTTAACAGGTGCATTAGTGTGGGTATTCATTTTTATATCCTTTACAATTCTTAGCACTATACCAACAATTAAAGATTCGATGAATTTGCAAGCATTAATTGTGGCTGTTTTAATTATTCCATTTGCCATATTCGGCGCCTCCGTTTACTATAAAAACGGCAACAATGACAATGGATTTGTTTTGGGAATAAAAATGGTCATTACAGCCTTAATACTTGATGCCTTAATAACGGTACCCTTTGTAGTAATCCCAACTGGAGGTAGCTACCTCAGTTTTTATACGTTCCCTTTACTTTGGCTGCTTGTTGCCGTGAATATGGCTACAGTTTATTTATACTGGAAGTTAAAAGTAAAAGTATAAAAATTTGGCGATTTGTCAATTATGTAAAAACTTTGCCAGCAGTTTCGGATCAAAAAGCAGACAGTTTTTGGTCGAAATGGAAGCGGCAAAGTTTTTACTCCATTTCAGCATAAAGAATGGACTTGGGAAAAGAAACAACGAACCGCTAATATGGTAAAAACTATAAACATTGAATTCTATAATTATAAATAAATCAACGAATAGTAAATAATAATATTGATATGAATTTTTTAAAATTAGTTCCCAATATATTTTATACAGACATTTCCGAAGGACTGAAATTGTTTGTTGATTGCCTCGAATTCATTGTTGGTCACGACGAACTAAACTCCGCTCAACCTTTTTGTGTTTTAGAAAAAGATGATCTAAGAATTAATCTTTTTCAAGACGAGCAATTGGCGAAAGAACATTATCCCGAATTTAGACTCGTAACGAATAATATTGAGGACGTATATGCAAAGGTATCTGCATCGCATCCTCAGTTACTTCACCCAAATCTTGACAAGGTGACACTTAGACCGTGGGGTGCAAAAGAATTTGCTATAAAAGATACGCAAGTTGGTATAATTTTCCAACAGTGGTAACCGAAATAAATAACAACCTAAATGACAAAAAAAATGACATTTAATGAGACCGAAATATTAGAACAGTTGGACTTGGCTTTTAACGAAACACCAAGTAAATATTATCCAGTTGGACAACCTAAAGATATTAAATACAACTTTTTCCTTAACCTTGAACACGGTTATTTTGAGACAGCTGGAAATAGAATTCATTTGTATGCCGACTCGACAAAATGGGTTATTGTCTTTGAGAAAAATGGTTATCAAAATCGTGGAACTTGTGCTGAAATTATATTAGACTATATCGGAAACTGCATAGACTATCCAGTTGAGAAGTATCCCGATAGCAACTGCATATCAAATTCAAGTTGTATTATTCTTATTGACCCAACTGAATTTGAAAGAATTGAAAATAAAGAAGGTGATGAAATGGAAACATTCGAGTTAATCGGACAAAATATTAAAGAGATTAAAATCCGCGACAAAGTTGTTTCTTTCGACAACAACTATAAGAACTATGAGCAAGTTGGAATTGAAGTTCGAGATTATGACAATCCTAAAAAGTTGATTGGTTTTGGCAACTTGATTAGATACTTGCACGAAACAAATCCAACAGTAATTAGTGCGACAGAAAACGAAATACGAAAACATATTCCGAAAGATATACCAAAGCTTATGACAATTGAAGCATTTCATTTTGTTAGTGCTTACGAAAAGGCAAATCCACCAAGCCAACAGGAAACTTACCAATTAATTGCAAAAGTATTAACAACAAGAGACACAACAAATTGGAAACCGCAACAGAAACCGAACAATAGTTGGAAAAATTGGGAATCTGGACACATATAATGACCAAAATAAGCACAACTAACAAAGTATTGCCCAAAGCGGGGCTATCGTGCTTTGTAGTGCGCACGACAATAATTAAAACAACACAACGACTTCCCGATACAGATTGTGTGTGAATGATGTAAATCTTTTTTTTAATTTTATAATATTTTAGGCATTAAAAGAGATCACCTTTGTGCCGTTATAAACATTCATTTACGATATAAAAAATTAAGTATTTGGACATAGACAAAACAATGAAGAGATGACAAATACAGAATTCACATTTCGCTTATTGGCCGCTTTAATTGCTGGTTTGTTGATCGGCTTTGAAAGGCAATGGAACCACAAGTCAGCAGGTTTAAGAACGAATACTTTGGTTTCGGTGGGTGCGTCCATTTTTGTATTGGTTTCTATCATGGTTACAGAAAAGGGCAACGGTGATGTGACCAGAATAATTGGACAAGTGGTTACTGGTATTGGTTTTTTGTGCGCTGGCATCATTTTTAAAGAAGGAATTAGTATTCATGGTTTAACAACAGCAGTCACTGTGTGGTGCTGCTCGGCAGTTGGATGTTTAGCAGCAGCAGGCTATTTTATCGAAACGTTTATTGCAACATCTTTCATTATTGCTATAAATTTATTTTTAAAACCATTGGATGAATGGCTAACAAAAAGAGAAAAAGATGGAGACTAAATACTTAACCACGTTATGGAAATGAAAGCATTAGAAGAAGATCTTAGGCATTTTGAATTTCTTGCAAACAATTCAAAAGAAATTATTGAAAAACAAGTGGATTCCTATCGACAGCAACACTCGTATGCAGGAACTATAATCGGTTTCACCGTTTTATTTATTCCATTTTTCTTAAACAGTTTAGGCGATTCCAATCAAATACTTCAATTTATTTCCATTCTCCCAATTGCATTGTTTATTGGATCTATACTTTTAATGCTCAGTATTTTTAGGGGTAAACCACTAGACCAAGCATTATCGGTAACAAAGTATAAGGAACTGCTTACAAAATCATATAAGGAAGTATTGCTTTTTGAAATTGAAGCGAACAAAACTTCCTACCTAAAAAACAATGGCGTTACACTCAAAGGGAATAAAAGATATATGCAAGGGGTTGGTTTAACCACTATTGCCATTCTAATTTGTATCATTTTACTTTTAGTCAGTACGTTTATTGCCATTGAAAGAAGTCCAACGAAAGTGCAGGTTGTCAGTTTATCTCAGAAACCTAGTAGCACTATAACTATAGATAGTTTACAACAACTCCAAATAATAAGCCTACCGAAAAAGTGAAATCAATTGCAACTGTTCCATACTACTGGGCATATTATAAATAACACGTTTAACACAATTTTGAAATGGTGGAAAGTGACGTTTACGAAACTAAAAAAAGTTTCATAAACGCGACCAGATTTTGCAAAGAAAAGCCGCCCTATAATTTAAAAATAAACCAGTTATGTGTGAATAATGTAAATCATATCTTTAATTATACAACACCCCGACCTTTGTTATCTAAGTACCTTTGCATTGATAAAAAAATACACATTCAACATGAATTGTAAAAACAAAAATAGGAATAACCAATGCTAATTGTCATGCAATTGCTACTATATACCTGCGACTTTTGAAGCAATATCTAAGTTGAACGCACCAGATAGAGCCGACAAAAAGCAAAACGCCTTATTTGATTTTTATAATAATTCAAACGATAAAATCATGATTACAGCACCACATCTTCATGCTATGGTGATTCATTTTCCTATAGCGTTATTAATGGCTGGTTTCTTTTCCGAAATCATTGCACTGTTTATCAAAAGGGAATTTTTAAGGCAGGCTTCCTTCTATTTGCTTGTACTGGGCACTTTGGGAGCCATTGCGGCTTATGTAAGTGGCAGTTATGCAGGTGATGGGATGACCGACGGCATTCTTCAGCCACCACTTGAATTGCATGAAGATGCTGCCCTTATCACACTTTTGCTGGCCATCATCACAGCGATTTCCAGGACTGCAATGTATTACTTTAACTATCAAAAAACATGGGCAAAATGGATAAGTGGCTTATTATATGCTATTTTGATAGGATTTGTTGCAAGAACGGGGTATTTGGGCGGTCAGTTGGTATTTAAACACGGTGCAGGAATAGAATTAGCACTTCCAGATTTTGGAGATCAACCCAAAGAATAACATCATTTTGGGGTAAAATTATATTCTTGTAGCGTTAAAAAGTAAAAAAATTTAAAACATATAAATAAATA
>JAAFHO010000467.1 GCA_013297575.1 Chitinophagales bacterium | reverse complement strand
TGTTTACTGCTACCGATGCCTCTGGAACACCTACTAAATCCAATAATGCCCCAGCAGGATTGACATCTTGCCCTGCGCCAGTTACGGTCATTTTCCGAGCCACAGACCAGTGTGGCTTAACAGCAATGGCTTCGGCTACTTTTAGCAGTTCCGATACGCAGCCCCCAACAGTACTAGTAGAACCCAAAGATACGATTGCTTATTGTGGCAATCATCAGGCAAAATTAGGCGAGTTTATACAGACTAGGGCCTATTCCACGGTTACGGATCTTTGTTCTACTAATTTAACTTGGAAGATGTTGGTCAATGGTGTAGAACGCGATTCAGCGCAGATTGCTAGCATACTTCAAGATTCAATATTGACCAGTGTTTGTGGTGTTAAACTCATTGGCGGCCAATATTACATTAAAGTCCGCGGCTATGTTCGTGTTGATTTTTTTGCGAAAGACCCCTGTTTGAATGAAGTATTTGTAGGTCAGGGTGTGTTTGGCGTAATTGATACCACAGCGCCAGTGATTACAGGCCCAGCCATTACTTCCGAAAGTTGTGGCGGCGGCAATGACGAAACCGCGCTTAATACATGGATCAATGCCAAGGGTAATGCCACAGTAACCGATAATTGTTCCAGTACAACTTGGACGAATTTTAGTTTTACCACTTCAAATGGACAAACGGGCAACGGCAATTTTAACATCGGCCCCTACCCTACTGTGCAAGCCAATAGTTGTAATTGGTTTACCGATGTCACCTTCCGAGCCACCGATCAATGTGGTAATTCTAGTGTAAAAACACTTCGATTCAGGCTCTTCGACAATATTGCACCCACCATTGGAGGTTTCCCCGATACCACCATTATCTATTGTCCAACGGCTATACCCAATTCGTTCAGCGCAACAGTGACCGACAATTGCTCTACTGGGCTGGTGGCTAGTTATACCACGCAATATGCAGATACGATTTGTGCGGGCAACTATTCATTTAAAGTAAAATGGACGGTGACCGATCAATGTAATAATACAGGTACAAAAACACAAATTTTTGCTATTAGAGATACCGTTCGCCCGGTATTTACGCTGGTACCGCCCAATGTAACCTTTAGTTGTGATAGTGTTTCTTTTGTGCCTGCTCCTGTTATTGGGACTACGGTAACGGCTACCGATCCTTGCGGTGCGATGCAAGGTATCACTTTTACGACCACGAACAATCAAAATCCCAACCCCAATGTATGCGCACATTACAACTACGAAATAACCCGCCGATTTACGGCTACTGATAAATGCGGGAATACCCGTACCGCGCAACAAGTCGTTAGTATTAGGGATACCAAAGGGCCTACTGCGGCAATTCCTTTGCTCGATACTATTATTTTTTGCCAAAACCTGCCTTTAAACGCCGCTAAACCACCCGCAATAGACAAATGCAGCCCCGTTGTAGGGCCAGTAGTGCAGCATAGCCAAACCATTGTAGCGGGTACTTGCCCCGACAGTTATACTATAGTGGTCACTTGGCGCGCAACAGATGTATGCGGAAATACGGGTTTATTTTCCAGAAACTTTTTGGTACGCGATACCATTCGCCCTACCATTAGTAATATACCCGCCAATATCACCGTTGAGTGCGATGGAGCCCCCCTGCCCCCTGCTATAGGAAGCCTTACAGTAACCGATAATTGTGATGCGACGCCCAATGTGGTGTTTAGCCAAGTAGAAATACGCGACCCGAATGTGGCCAGTTGTAACCATTGGAGCAATTACCAAATCAAGCGCCAATGGGTCGTGACCGATGCTTGCGCCAATGCACGCACTTATACCCAAACGATCAGCATTGTCGATAATACGCCTCCCATTTTCTTGGTAAAAGATACCATATTGTACCCCAATACGCCTGGTCAATGCGGTGCTAATATATTGCCCCCTACGCCATTATCGGCTTATGACCAGTGTGCAGTATTGCCTATTAATGCGACATTATTGGATACTACTGCCATTACAGGCCCTCCTATTAGCGATGCAGTATGCGATACGGTGTTCATGGCTATGAATGCTTTAAACTTACCACCGTTGCAGCCCGTTACTGGCAATGCTGTTTTGAGTATTTTTTTAGATAATGCCGATGCAGAAGGCCCCGATGAATATTTTAGGGTTTATGGAGAAAATGGCGTTTATATTGGCAAAACTGATCCCGTTGCGCCTGCCCAATGTGGTAGTGGGGTTACTACATTTAATATCAGCGCGCTTAATTTGAATAATTGGCTCACCGATGGTCAATTGACACTAACCCTTGTGCCTAATGGAACAGGCGCAGATGCGATTAACCCAATTTGCCCAGGCAGGCGTGTACGTTCGCAAGTGACTTATCAATATTTATCACCACAAATTGGCGTAACGATCACTTATAAGATAGATAACGGCCCATCACAACCTTATCCTGCTAGCGGTCAGATGTTTTTAGCAACAGGTACGCATATCATTACTTATACCGTTGCGGATTGTGTGGGCAATAGTAGAACCGCTACTACGGTTATCCGTATTAGTGACATTGAACCACCATTAATTGCATCACCTGCTGCACAAACTGTCTATGTAGGTGTAAATGATTGTATAAATAACTGGACAGTGCCTTTGCCAAACATCACAGAGAACTGTGATTTATCTGGCACACTGTCTAGGAGTTCAGTCATTACAAATACTAAATTTGTCAATAATGCCAATGCTGGTTTTGTCCCTCAGGATATTATCTTGAACATTACAGGATTAATCCCCAACGCTTTTTCGGGCGGTGTGCTAAAAATTCGCCACCGCGGTGACAATGGCAATGCCGGAGAATTTTTTAAGGTATTGGATGAACTGGGTAACCAATTTTCTACCACTTCAATCAATAATGTTCCAGCGAGTTCATGTGTTAGTTTTTTTGAAACCGTTATCAATGTCTCGGCAGCAGAGATCAATAACTGGGCAGCCAATGGAAGTACTCAAATCAAATTGGTGGCCAATACGGATGCGATCACCTTTAGTGATTTTATTAATCCATGCGGGCCATTGAATGCAGGAGGTTTTGATGGAAGTAGTGCAGTGCAGGCTACGCTGGAATACGATTATGCCATTGTCAATTATGAAATTAAAAATGCGCAACAAACCGTAGTCAGTAGCGGCTTGGTAGTTGGGCAGCAAACCACTGCTAATTTAACTGCCGGAGCATATAAAGTTAAATATACGACTACGGATCAGGCAGGAAATCTTGCGCAATCTACCTTTAATTTAACGGTGCGCGATACAGTAAAACCCAAAGCCTTATGCCAAAATATTGCCATTTTTGTTTCGGTTTTAGGAGACAATCCTTATACTTTATCACCGACCCAAATCAATAGTGGTAGCAACGATAACTGTACTGGCAGCAATGTATCGCTGAGCCTTTCTCAAACATTATTTACTTGTAACCAATCTGGTCAAATTGTGCCTGTGATGCTTACTGTTACTGATACCTCGGGCAATACCGCAAAATGTACCGCTCAAGTAAATGTCAATACGGAAATGATACCAGCCAGTTCAACGGCCAATGTTTGTGAAGGTGGTACGGCGCAGTTATTGTGCGACCCTCCTGGTAACGATGCTAATTATACTTATAAATGGAGCAATGCGCTTGGTAGCTACACTTCCATGATGCAAAACCCTATTTTGAATAACGTACAATTGAGCCAAGAGGGGACTTATATGGTAACCGTAACGGGGCCAACGGGTTGTACCGCTGTGGGTGAAACACAATTACAGTTGATCGGTTTGCCATTCCAACCCATTCTCAATACTTCCCAAACATTGATTTGCGCTGGACAAGGGTTCAATTTGAGTACCGATGCCTATACAGGGACTGATGTATCTTATCAATGGTACCGCAATACGATTGATACTTTGATCGCAACCACGATCCAACCCAATTTGATCTTGAGCAACCCGCCAACGGGTATTCATCAATATTTTGTAAGGATCGTTGACCTCAATTGTAGTTCTGCGCTTTCTGCACCGCTATCTATTAAGGTACAAGTGCCCATTACGGCAACTGTAATCAATAGTAATCTCAATCCTTGTGAGGGCGATTTGATTCAACTAGGAACAAATATAGGAGGCCCCGGCATCACTTACCAATGGACAGGACCACAAAATTTTACGGTACAGACTCCGCCAGCATTCCCCGCCACACTCAGCAATGCTGGTAATTATACGTTATTTATTTATGCCAATGGCTGTCCGGGCACCCCAACCACGGTGAATGTAACTGTCCGTGATCGACCCGATGCGCCGATGGTTACTGGAAATACTGGTGTTTGCGAAGGCGCAACAGTAATGCTAACGGCACAGCCTGCCGCTGGTAATCCATTTTTGTGGATTTCGCCAGATTTGGACACCGTGAACACAGGTATTGTGAATGCCTTGATATTGAACAATGTAACACAAGCAGATTCGGGATATTGGAAAGTAATTGCTGTATTAAATGGTTGCGTATCTCCTGCCTCGCTCCCGCATTTAGTAGCGATTGAAAAATATCCTGTGGTAATCGTGAATGCCAATACGCCCATTTGCCAAGGTGGTGTATTGCAATTGCAGGCCAATGTAAATCAGGCAGTTGAGACCTATTCTTGGAGTGGCCCTGATATGTTTTCGGCATTTACTAAAGAAGCGATGGACAACACGCCTTCATCGGGTAGTTACTCAGTTACGGTTTCTACTAATTATGGTTGTTCGGCCAATGCATCCATCAATGTAGATGTGGTAAATCCGCCACTGATCACCTCCGTAACCAGCGATGCGCCGACATGTGTAGATGGTAATATTTCGGT
>JAAFHO010000466.1 GCA_013297575.1 Chitinophagales bacterium | reverse complement strand
AGAAAGTGGTATTCGTGCCAATATTATTCCCGAACTAGCCGAACTAACAGGTACTATCCGTACTTTGGATACCGCCATGCAACGCCAAATTCATCAGCGCATCATACGGACAGTAGAGAAAATTGCCGAAAGTGCGGGTGGTCGCGCCGAAGTATCTATCGAAAACAAAACGCCCATCACCTATAATGATCCAAAACTCACCGCTTGGGCACTGCCATCGCTTACAAAGGCAGCAGGAACAGGTAAGGTACAAGAGATCAATCCGCGTACAGGCGCCGAGGATTTTGGCTGTTATGGCCAAAAAGTACCCGCTTTCTTTTTCTTTTTGGGTGGTATGCCCAAAGGTACAAAAGTAGAAAACGCACCCGCGCACCATACACCCGATTTTTATATCGACGAAAGTGGTTTCAAATTGGGGATCAATGCGTTTACTACATTGGTGTTAGACTATTGTGAGAAGGCGAGTTTGCCTGTGAAAAAATAGGGATTGGTACTGTCATCAGCCAAACCCCAAGTGGCTCATCAACAAAATTGGCCTTTTGTCGGCGTGACTTTTTGGGTCACGCCGACAATACAAAGCATTATAAAACCACCCCACTCTACCCTCGCGCGAGGCTTGTAAACGTTTACAAAACCTGGAGGTTTCGTAAACGTAATACTTAAAAATCAGCATTATAATGTAATACTTGTCCCTCTTACTCCTTAAATCCACCGTTTTTCCAGCATTCAAATGCTTCTTTCTCTTTATCGGTCAATTTAGGGCTACCTGATTGCGGCATACGGCCTGCATCAACTTCTGTCCAAGCCTTTGAAAAATTGGGTTTCATTTGTGCATAAGTGGAATAAATGCCAAGGGATTCAGCAGAACCGCCTGCTTTATGGCAGGTAACACATTTTGCGTCGATGATCGCTTTCATATTGGTATTATAGGTTGAATTGTACGTGCTGCAATCCAGTTTTGGATCAGGATTACAAGACGTAATGATCGCCGCGAGACCTATACTAAAGGTAGTGGCGACAAAAAGGAATGTTTTTTTCATAGATGAAAATATTGAAAAAGTTGAAATTATGCGATGGATGAAAAATCATGTAATCAGTAGGAAATTCGGTACAACAATGGAACAAAGTACCGAATTAAATTCCCCCAATTACCCCCAAAATTAGATTATACCTACAAATGTACGATCGTTAAACGCGAATTTTTGTCCATCGGTTGTCCTTTTTTTGCTTTTTCGCTAAATATTGATAAGAAAATTTCAGAAAAGTAAAATATAAATTAATTTTTGTTTTTTATTTTATTAAACCAAATAAAGAATACTATCTTTGTGGCATTAATTTTGCTAGTAATAATTTAGTAATCAACATTTTAAGCCGATACATTTTGTTGAATGAAAAAACAGCATCTAAATAGGAACTATAATACGCAAGATGCAGACCTATATCAGTGGTGCATGGAGGCTATTCGTTTGGCCCATCGCGATGCAGAGGAGTTTAAGCAATACGGGTTTACCCTAGAACGACTAAAAACCTTCAAAGCAATGTGCGATCTTTTTCAAAAACTACCCGATGACGACGAAATGGTGGGCGAGCAAATGGTTAGTACAGAAAAGAAAACCCAAGCCGCCGAATCGTTGCGTACTGCTATAAGAGGTGTTATGACACGAGTTGCGCTCAAATTCCACGACAAAACAGGGCGTTATCGCAAATTTGGAACGTCCAAACTAGGAGACATGTCGGATCCACAACTTTTGTTTTGTGGAAGACGAGTGGTGCGGGTAGCAAGGGCTCAAATTGATTTCCTTGCAGAAGTAGGTATGAATGAACAGATCCTTCAAAGGGTCACCGATGCTTGCTCTACCTTCGAAACAGCACTCAATATTCAACAAGATCGCCTCCACGACCGCGATATTGCCGTCGAAAGGCGGATGGAACAAGGCAATAAAATATACGCAGAATTAGTTTCTATATGCGATATTGGCAAAGACGTTTGGGCCACTAAAGACCGCGTCAAATACGACCAATATTGCATTTACGATAGCAATAACGAACAGAAAAAAGCCCGTAAAAATAGTCCTTCTGATTAAGTAGACTGTAAAATAAATTTACAGTGTATCAAGCACACACTTTTATAACATTAAAATTATTGTACTCATGAGCGAACAACAGACGAATAACAATTCCGGCCTTTATGGAATTATTATTGGTATTCTTTTACTGCTATCTGGCGGACTTGGCTATTTCCTTTGGCAAAAAAACCAAACCATGCTAATCGAAAAAGAAAAACAGGCAACGGAAGTAAAAAATCTTAATCTCGAAAAAGAACGAATCAGCAAATCATTGGACAGCTTGTCTAATGCTTATGCAGGTCTGCGTACTGAAAATGAAAGCCTGACCAGCAAAATAGCCAGTACCGCACAAATGGTACAGCAAAAAGAAGCACAAATCAAGCAAATTACGGTACAAAATACCAACGACCTCGCAGCATTGCGCGCTCAAGTAGCCGACTTGAATAAGACCAAATCTGAAATGGAGACCATCATTAACGTCTTAAAAGCCGAAAATGCGCAACTTAAAGGCGAAAATGTACGCCTCACCGAAGAAGTATCGCAACTTAAAACAGATAAGACCCAACTGGCTGGTGAAGTGTCTAACCTAGCAGAAGAACTAAAAGCCCAAATCCAAAAAACACAGTCGGCGGCGTTTAAAGCGACTTCTTTTAAAGTTGAATTATTGCGCAAAAACAAAACTACTGGCAAGGCGCGTCGTGCACGCGATTTGCAAGTGAGTTTCGATCTAGTGGACGTACCACAGCCCTATCAAGGTGGCCAAACGCTCTATTTCGTCGTTACAGATGAAAAAGGTAACCCCATTGCAGCGGTTAATCCAACAAAGAAAACGATCTCTACGCCAACAGGCCCCATCGAGATTATTTCGATTCAGAGCAAACAAACCGTTTTGATGAACACGCAACGCATGGTATTTAACTATAAACTAGAAGATAAACTAAAAGCAGGCAATTATGTAGTAGCCATTTACTGCGATAAAGGTTTGCTCGGTGCTTCTTCGTTCCGTTTGTCCTAATGAAAAACGATTCGTTGTTTGCTACTGTGGCCGAAATGCCACAATTATCTCCCGCCTCCAGGGTTTGGATTTATACTACTGCCCGCCCGTTAACCGACGCGGAACAAGCGCAACTGTTGCCTGAACTACAACGATTTGTACAACACTGGACAGCACACAACGCTGCGCTCAAGGCTACTGCGGAAGTATTTGCTAATCAAATGATTATATTGGTGGTAGATGAATCTCAGGCAGGGGCAAGTGGCTGCTCCATTGATAAATCAGTGCATTTTTTAGAACAACAAAGCGAAGCACTGGGTGTCGATTTTTTTGATCGGATGCGTTTTGGATGGGTCAATGAAATGGGGCAAATTGTATTCAATGCCCGCGACGAATTTGCTCTATTAAAAGTAACTGGCACAGTGACGGACGATACATTGATGGTCAATTCACTCGCTGCAAACCTGTCAGAAATGAAAGAAAAATGGTTAATACCACTTGGAAAAAGTTGGCATAACCGCGTGATATAATTTTTTCGTATATAATATTGTGGAAGAAACCCATTCACTCATTAGTACTATTGAGGACTTGATACAAACAGACAAAATCGAGCAGGCTGTACAGCAACTGCTCGATTTTGATCTGAAATACCGCGTTGGTATAGGTGCTGAAGTGCGTAATCTTTCGGCCAATTATTTGAGTGCCAAACGATCTTATGAGATTCAGCAAACTTTAACACACCCTGAATTTGTTGTGGCTGCCTCCAAAACCCGATTAGCGTTGTTGACCATTACATCTACGTTGCTCGAAAAACAGAAGGCCTCCTTGCCTCCAGCACAACAGCCTATCCCCAATCCTTTTACAGATTTACCTAATACAAAATTTGCGATATTTTACGACGAACAGGATGAAGCACGGGCCGAGCAATTGAACAAACACCTGACAGTTTTAAAGATGCGCAAAACGATTGAGGTCTATAATGTACATCAGACGATTGGCGGCGTGGAAACCTTGGCCGCTGCCGAAGTTGCCGTACAATATGCCGATTATTTACTCCTGTTGATTTCGTCTAATATTTTCAATCAAAATGCTATTTGGCTCACCACTACCCTATCTGCCTTGGAAAAAGGCAAAAAAGTAGTCCCAATTCGAATAGATAAAGCAGATTTGGAAGGCACTGGTTTAGAAAAATTACGCGCTTTGCCTTCGCTGAACCGAACTGTAACAGATTTTGCCAATGAAGAACAGGCTTATAGCGAAATTGTGGAAGAGGTGAAGCGGTTAGTTTTGAAGAAGGTTTAGACCAAATTAAAAAACAAGATTATGCAGGTAAATATCGCGCTTCCGACAAGTTGATTACTGGCATTGGCGTCAATTTTAATGCTGATCTAAGAGGAATTGATGGATGGCAGGAAGTAAACTTATAAAACCGAGAAGGCTTGGAGGTACTCCAATTCCCCCGCTCAAAAGTCTCTATTAATGGATTTTTTTGTTAAAACATTTTGAATTTGTAGGTTTTGTGGGTAGAAATTACATTTTTCGTAACTATCCAGCCGCATTAAAATCCCCTACCGGAATTTGTGTGCGGCTGGATAGTTACCATTTTTTCATAATTGTACAAAGTTAAAAGTTTATTTGTGCGGAATAATTAGACCATCTCACAGTGAGAGGCTCGCAAATAGTTCTTTTACTTTAATTTAACCGCAGTAGCCACATCTGCTTTTTTCATCTTTTCGTCCTCGCTAAAAGGCTTTATTTTGATGGTCAAAGTATGTCCTC
>JAAFHO010000465.1 GCA_013297575.1 Chitinophagales bacterium | reverse complement strand
CGTTTGGTCCCAACATCTTTAATGCCCACTCTCCTGATGAATGCGCAAGTATTGCTTCATTCCAGAAGTTTTGGAAGTTTTTTGTAGCAGTGCTAAATGCACTGTAAAATAACCTTAATTATGTTTTGATTCTGGAAGTGCGGATAAATCATCGGTAAGCAGAGACAGGATTTTTTATAAAAATATAAGGTGCAGCGCACCGTAATATTGGTAGCACACCGTAATATTGGTAGCACACCGTGACATTAAATTGAATATTTCGGTGCACTGCACCTTAAATACGCGGAAAACTTATGATTGCTACAAATATTGCGGTGCGCTGCACATTTTGGCTGAAAATCAAGTAGAGTGTAAGATTCGTTCTTTATATATTGTCTTTTTATTTAAAAAGACTCAAATGAGGAAACGTACACTTTAGTGTACGCAACGCTTTGTGTTTTAAAAAACAAGCGAAGCGCCTACTCTACGTCTTTGTGAACTTTGTGCACTTTTGTGGTGGAAAAAGTGGACGCTACGTTGTGGCGGAAAATATACTACGTGTATAAAAAAACTTATTTTACAGTGTAATTAATAAAAACAAACTAAAAATTACAACAATACACCCACAATGAACATTGCTACTGAACAATCACTTTCAACATTAGACCCAATTCTTGAAAGGATTATTATTGAAATTCCGAAACCACAAATCAAAACGACAAACAATGTGTTTCACGATTTGATGAGTTGCGTTTTAGAACAACAAATTCATTACCGAAGTACCAAAAAGATATTTCAAAAAATGCTGAACTCGGCCAATTTAGAACTACTAACACCGGAAAACTTTCACCAATTAGAAGAAAAAGCCTTTCCAAATGTGAAATTAGCCGCTGGTAAATATGACACTATTATAAGTATTTTAGACTTTTGGCAGAACAATAATATAGACTGGAATTTGTTAAACGACAATGACGTAATCGCAACACTTTCGGCAATAAAAGGTATTGGCAAATGGACAATAGATATGATGCTGCTTTATACGCTGCAACGACCCAATGTCTTTCCTTATGATGATTTTCATTTGAAACAAATAATGGTCAATTTGTACAGTTTAAACCCAAATGTTAAATTGAAAACCCAAATGAATGATATTGCTAACGATTGGGGGCAGCAAAAATCTTTGGCTGTTTTGTATTTATTGGCTTGGAAACAGTTTAAAAAAGGTATATGAACATATTCGCTCTATTCAAAAAACGCAAGGCAACGCCCCAAGAATTGACACCTGTTGAAATACTTAGGTTAACGCAAGCGTCTTTACCGGAAATTTATAAAGACTGTGAACACTTTATACAAAGCAAAGACTTTTTAAATCATAATGAATGGGGGCTTGCTCTTGACACTCTCATAGCAATGGCAGACGAAAAGGGGCATTATTTTTCAGAAGACTTTTGGCTTAACCTTGCGATATGCGCCGACAAAATGCAGATGATACAACAATCCGAATATTGTCGGCTGCAAATAAGCCGCCCTAATCCTCCTCTTCAAACATTTGCTCCTCCCTAAAATGCACAATAGGCTGCTCCTTTGTGGACTTCCGAAAGGTGTGCCGGTTCAATATCCTTTCGTTTGCTGCTATAACCTCTGGATGCTCGCGGAGTGCCCATATTTGTTCAGAAGCATTTTTGAGGGCAACGCTTAAATCCACAATAGGCAGGGGATAGTCGCGGCCGGGGACAAATTGGTAAAACTGCTGCTCCATGGGTGTCATTTCCCAAGGCTTGTGCACAAATAATAGGGGCAAATGCGCTAATTCAGGTACCCATTGCCGAATAAACACCGCATCAGGGTCGTGTTTTAAAGAGTTCAGTACTGGATTATAAATGCGTACCATATTAATGCCCGTCAGGCCAGCCTGCATTTGGAATTGAGGGAAATGGATACCCGGATCATAATCCAAAAATTGACGCGCCAAAAAACCAACCCCATCTTGCCACCTTTGCCATAAAGCATGCACCAAAAAGGAAACAACCATAGCGCGCATTCTAAAATTGAGGTAACCAGTAGCGCATACACACCGCATACAGGCATCAATGATAGGAAACCCCGTCTGACCCAATTCCCAGGCTTTTATATGATCGGGATGGTATGGCTGCTGTAATAAATCATACCCTCGATTGATGTTTTCAAACTCCATCCGGCACTCGCTTTCAAATTTTTGTACAAAATGGCAATGCCAATGTAACCGCGACACAAAAGCGGTCATCGGTTTTTCGAGGATGGGTTGTTGGCGGCGGGTTTTTTCTACCGCCTGAATAACCTGCCGGATACTCAAATTGCCCCAAGCAATATAAGGCGACAAACGGCTACAACTGGTACGGCTCAATTGAGGTTTAGAAATATGTCGGCTATAACCCTTGTATCGTTCGTTCAAAAAATCGGTTAAGATTCGGATACCGCTCGATTCGCCGCCCATTTGAAAATTGGGATCTGGCGAATTCCATTGCTGCTGTACATTAAAAGGTATTTCAAAAGCCTTTGGCACAGGATAAACAATGGCATTTAATAGCAGCAAATCGGGATAGACGATACGGCCATACATACAGGTGTTCCAGTGTTTATCCCAACCTCGTCGGTGCGTAATACCCCGCTGAACGGCATTAACAGGTGTTTCGTCCCAACAAATCTGGTGCGCTTGCGTATATTTTTTGACCGCAATATCGCGCTGATATGTAATTTTGGTACCGACTTCTTCGTAAGAAAACAGGGTATGAATGGTGTAATTATTGCGAATATCATCCAATACAGTCAAAAAATCGCCATAAAATACGTTAATATACAAGCGCGCATAACGCTGTTGCAAATCCAATATTGATTGATAAACAAACCGCCAATGCCTTATATCCGAATCATAATTATTCAAAGTTATTGGCTCAAACACAAAAAGTAAAAGTACGGGAAAACCAGCGGCAATGGCTTTTTGCAGCGGCTCATGGTCGTACACGCGCAAATCGCGCTTAAACCAAACAATCGAAATCGTGGACGGAAGTGACACAATAATTGAAATAACGTTGAACAATGAGCATTACAAACACTATTATTTCCAATATTGTTTTGTTGTACGGGACAAATGCGTTGCGGTGTATCAAGCAAAATGAACCACCCCGAAAACACAGGATAGTTCATTTTAATATCTACATGCGACATTTTTTTTAAGTATTTTGACATAATTAATTGCGGAAAAGACCAAGTTCAAAATGTTAATTAATTATGTCCAAATACTTAATCTTTCACTACCGTCATTTTGCGCTCCAATATTTGGCGGCCATTCACTTGTAAGTCATAGACATACAATCCGTTACTCATATCACCCGCATTGATGGTGATTTGGCCAGATTGATCGGCAATATTAAATGATTTAACCAACCGACCTGCTAAGTCATATACGTTTACACGCGCACCCGTAGTACCCGCAGGCACAGCGTAACCAATCACGGTGTTTTGGCTAAATGGATTCGGTGCATTTTGCTCCAAACGGTAGCCTTCCACACCATTGGCCGCTTGACCCGCCTTGAAATCGTTGAATACGCTGCGGAGTTCGGCTATTTCGGTGCGGAGTTCGGTGATGGTTGTGGCTTGTTCGGTGATGGTTTTATCTTGCTGTTTTATGGCTTCTGTTAGTACTGGAATTAGCATGGTGTAGTTCACCACATAGTATCCGTCGCTGTTTTCAAAAGCCATTTCCGGGATTACTTTTTCTACGTCCTGAGCGATAAAGCCATATTGATTGCCCTGTGGGAAATTGCGATCCTTGAATTCTTCGGTGCGGAACTCATACTTAGTGCCTTGCAGGCGGCGAATGAGGGACAGCGCATCGTCCACTGGTTTGATATTTTGTTTGAAGCGCTTATCGGATGATAGTAGTGTGCCGGAACTGGATATGCCACCATTTACGTCCAACAAGATTGGGCGGTTATAAACTGCCCCTGTACAACCACTACCAGAGGTGGGTTGTAGCGTACCGATACCTACCCGTCCGTTGGCTTGAAAGGTCATAACTGGCAGTTTGTTGCCTGCGCCAAAGGGATTGACATTCTTATTGTTGCGAAAACTAATAAAAAATTTGTCCAACTCCTGTGCTGTATTTATGGGAAGGGCAATACAATCGGTAGCAGAAACATCGCCACCGTATCCGAAATCTTGCCAACTCAGTTCAGCATAGTCGGGATTATTAGAAGAGCCTTGTGACGCAATGAGATCAATCGGCGACTGGTTAAATTGGCCTCCAAAAGGGCTGCGTACCACTTGCAGATTGACTGCTCCGCCCAAATCGGCCGGAGTTGGTGGCGGACCTAAAGTAGGAAAAGTTGGGAATTGTGCACGAAAACCTTCCACTGCAATACCAGAGGCGGTTAAACTGGCATTTTGCTGTACCCCCATAGCCGATACCGAAGTTTGAAGTGACGCAGGAAAAACCGTACTAAATGCGGCCCCGGCACGCTGGGTGCTACTGATAACGATATCCTTAGGGACACCTGTGAGATCTCGGGCTGCATCCACAAAAAGAGTAGCAGGGGAGGCAATAGCGGCGGGGTCTAAGTTGAAGGATGTGGCACCGCCCGGGAATGCGGTCATCAGATCGCGGCCTACCGAAGCACTGGCACCTGAATAGTCGCGCAGTACAAAGCGGTTGGTATTGGCACCGCCAGAAATACCAAAACCCAACACTAGGTCTTTACGGGTAGTATTAGGCTCTGGAAACAGGTTGAGGAAACCTACGCTGTTGTTGTCCACAATTGACAAGCCGTAAGGATTGGGCAAGCCGAAAAGGTTGCCTGGGTTGCCTTCGCCAAGGCCGCACCACTTG
>JAAFHO010000464.1 GCA_013297575.1 Chitinophagales bacterium | reverse complement strand
TTGCCGTAAGGAATATAGGATTTGCCGCCAATCGAAAATTGTGCTTGGATCGTTTGCGCCAGTAGACCTGTCAATAGGCAGAGGGCAAACAAGATTTTTTTAGAAAAAATTGCATAAAAAGGATGTGTACTTGTAGCGTTTTTCATAGTGAAAATGGTATAAATTTGAAATGAAAAAAGATAAGGAACGCTAAAACTATAAATTATCGTTTTTGAAAAGATAACTTTATTTTTCGTTCCTCGAAGATTGCCTTGGCGAGGCATTCAGAAGTAGGTCAAAGATAGTTGGTTTGTAATATTGGAGGATAGTTTTTTGAGAAAAAATGTAAAAAATCGTTTCGGCTTCGCTCAACGACCGATCGTTTCGGCTACGCTCAACGACCGATCGTTTCGACTACACTTGGTCGTTGGGCATAGCCGAAACACTTGGTCGTTGAGCGAAGTCGAAAAACTTGGTCGTTGAGCGAAGTCGAAAAACTTGGTCGTTGGGCGAAGTCGAAACACTTGGTCGTTGGGCGAAGTCGAAACACTTGGTCGTTGAGCGAAGTCGAAACACTTGGTCGTTGAGCGAAGTCGAAACACTTGGTCGTTGAGCGAAGTCGAAACGACCAAGCGTTTCGGCTGCGCTCAACTAGTACCTCAAACCCCAGTACGGTGGCTGTTCTGCTTTTCTTTTTTCGGCGTAATGCTTTTTCAGCACCTCGCGATAGCCATCCTCATTTACTTTTTTGCCCTTTATTTTCTTTTTGGGCAAAGCCAATTGTTGATCCAATTTTTTCAGATCAATTTTATCCGCACTTATAATTACTGCACCATTATTAATATCCACTTCAAGAATAAGCCCAGGTAGCCCGCCAAAACGCTCCGGACCACCATTTAGTGGCAAATCCAAGGCAAACCAGCCCACCACAAGTTCTTTGGTCAAAGTATCGGTATAAGTAGCATTCATACACACATGTCCTGCTACTTCTTTCATTTCATTGAGTATTTTCCATTCTGGATAACGAATCGTGTCTTCCACAATATATACTTGCCCCACGACGGTCATCACGTCATAAGAAGTGCGTTTGGCAAAGTCGCGTTTGATAAAAAAAGCCTCTTTTTTCCAAGAATAATTATCGTCGTCTTTTTCTGCCCTTTCTTCCGAATCTTCATATTTGCTTTCGGTGGCATTGAAATACAAATTTGCATATACCTTCCATTCCGAGCGGCTACCCCAAATGTATTCGTTCCGTTCTTTGGTTTGTTTGCTGATATAGTCCACAGCAGCCAGTTTTTTGGAATAATGCTGTGTAATTAAATAGCGAATAGTCCCTTCTTGATCTTGTGCAAAAGCAAAAATTGGGCATAAAAAAGCAAATAATAAGGTTAGTTTTTTCATTTTATTAATTATCATTGTTTTTTTTGAATTACTAAAGTCAAGTAAAATGTGGTAAAAGTTGCGTGTTCTATAAATAATGAATGAAATGGTAACTATACAGTCATTGTTAACGCAAGATTTTCTTATAAAAATTTCAGGTGCAGCGCACCGCGATATTAAATTGTTGCGCTCTATGCTCGCATGAAATTTTAATAAAGGTGCTTTTGGGAATCGTACCGTTGCATCGTTCATTAAATATTATCGCAACAAAAATTTCCCCCATTTCCATAATAAAGACCACTCTTTTCGCACTCGAAAATAAGGTTTTTGAACCGCTCCAAAATACCTGCGACTCTGCTCAATGGACTGTATCATGCTCCCTTCAAAATCAAATATGGGTAGTGTTAGGGTATATTTTGCATATAAAATAGCCTTCCATTGTAGCAAAATGCCAGAGGCGGAAGTGCGCAATTCGGGGTCATCGCCGCCCCAAAGTAGGTAAGCCGATGATTGGTCCCAAACCAAAAAAATAGCCGAATGCACAACACCCGTTTCATTGTCCACTGCAAAAAAGGCTTTTCCCGCATTATGGTGTTCAAATGCGCGATAAATCCGTTGAAAATAATCAAAATGAAGCGGGAAATCTATTTTCTGACGGGTAAAACTCAAGGTGCATAAACGGTGTAGTTCTTCCACCGATAAATCATCCCTAAGCGATAAACTACTTGTTGCTTTATTTATTTTTCGCCTATAATTCCCTTCGATACCGGCCCACAATTCCGCCTCCGTTCCCACTAATGGAATGATGTAAGAGTACCGTGTGGTTTGTGAAAATCCTTTCCAATACAAAGGCAACCAGTTCGTTAAAGTGTAATTAAAGTCTTGCTGAAATGCGGCCAAATTTGAAGGGAATTGAGCCCACAATGCGTCTAAAACACGCATTTCTGTTTTTATAGAACGAAATTGAGGGATGGTATATGGCCCCATCAATTTGCCCATCAATGGCATGGCTACATACCGCCAACCTAGTTTTTTCTTGACAAAATAAGGCCAAACGGCTACCGTTTCGTCATTTATCTGGTGTATAGCCGCTTCCCAAGTACCGCCTTCACATACAGCGTCCAAGTACCAGTCCTGCATAAATACTGGAAAATCGGCAGGAGCGTTAGCACAAAACTGGCGGTATATTTGTTGGTTGATGGACATAAGGGCAAAGGTAAGAAACGGTGTCGAAACCAATTTGAAAAAAATACCCCAAATACCCCTTGCGATTTTTAAAAAGTCCCGTATATTTGTGCGTTGAAAATTTTTATCAACGACCTTATTAATTTTTTTATCAATTTTTTTATCTGTTTTTTTCTATCATGATTAACAAAGTCACCCTCATTGGTCGTTTGGGTAACGACCCCGAAGTACGTCGCCTAGAAGGCGGCTCAGTAGTTTCCCGATTCTCATTGGCCACCAGCGAATCCTACAAGGATAAAGATGGTAATTACCAAGAAAACACCGAATGGCATAATGTCATCGCGTGGAGAGATTTGGCAGAACGCGCCGAAAAAATGCTCAAAAAAGGCACCCTCGTCTATGTAGAAGGTAAAATTACTTACCGCAAATACACTGGCACGGACAATATAGAGCGTTCTGTTACGGACATCATTGCCAACAATTTCCGTATTTTGGAAAAACGTGAAGGCGGTGCAAATGATCGTAATTTCCCAACAACGGAACCGGCTAAGTACCAACAATCATCTTCTCCCGCACCAGAATTGGTGGAAGCAGATGGCGCATCAGTGTCCGCCGATAATGGCGCCGACCTGCCCTTCTAATTAAAGTTGACAACGCTATGGGCTGGCTAATTGCCGGAATTATACTCTTCGTTTTGATGGTTTTGGCCGAAAAAGCCCTAATTGCCGTCACTCCGCATGAATTAGAAATGCTTCGGGCCGAAGGAACACCTTCGGCCCGTCGTGTCATTTATATGGCCGATGAAAGCAATCGGCGGTCTTTGGCTGCTATTGCTATTGGTAAACTTTTTACGATACTGGTGTTGACCATTCAATTCGTAAAAATTATTCATAATAGTATCTGGTTTCAAAAAACGGTCTTTTTTTTGGAAGACCAAAGCATTCCTCCGGTACTGGCAAAAGTCTTTTTTGTTGGTATTTCACTGCTAGTGCTCACTTTTTTGCTTTGGAGAATTAGCCAAATCAACCTAAAACGCGCTCAAAGACCCATCGCTGGGTTTTGGCTGCAACGCTTGCAATCCCTTATTCGGTTTTCTCGTTTCGTATTTAGACCCTTTTTACCCAAAACACCAAAACCTAAAAAAGAACTGGAGGCTACCACTCATTTAGGAACAATATCTGAGGATCTTTCACTGCCAAGTGATACTGTTAAACGCGATATCGAATTGCTAAAAAGTATTGCTAAATTTGGGGATGTAACCGTTAAACAAGTCATGCAGCCCCAACTCAAAATGGTGGCACTGGAACGCCAAACGCCATTTTCCGAGGTACTTCAAACCATCCGCACTTCGGAGTTCTCGCGCCTGCCGGTATATGAGGACGATCTTGATAATATGGTAGGGGTGCTGTACGTAAAAGATTTGGTGAGTGCCATTGACGAATCACCCGATTTTGATTGGGTACAACGCGTCCGCCCTGATGTATTTATCGTGCCTGAAACTAAACCTGTGGATGAACTTTTGCGCGAATTTAAACTCCGCAAACTCCACTTGGCATTGGTCGTGGACGAATATGGCGGTACGGCTGGATTGGTCACGATGGAAGATATTTTGGAGGAGGTAACTGGCGAAATACGCGACGAATTTGACGAAGAGAACGAAATTCCGCCTTACCGCCAAATTGATGCATGTAATTATTTGTTCTCTGGCGCTACAATGATCAATGACGTGTGCGAAATAACCGGAATTGACCCAGAAACCTTTGAAACCGTGCGCGAAGACGCGGATACCATTGCAGGGCTTACACTTGAATTGATCGGTGATATTCCTGCCAAAGGCGACCAAATTCAATGGGGACAATACCTCATCACGGTAGAAAAAGCCGATAACAGAAGGATTGAGGAAGTACGTTTTACCATTTTGGATGAAAGTACAACAGCAAAATGATTAAGGAAACAACCGATCTTCTACCATTTCACACAAAATATGTCCCACTAAAATATGTGATTCTTGGATACGCGGCGTGTCTTTTGAAGGAATATTAATTAAAATATGGCATAAATCGCACATTTTGCCGCCTGTATCACCTGTCAAACCAACCACAGTCATACCTGTCTGCGCAGCACGTTCTACCGCTCGCAATATATTAGGAGAATTGCCCGAAGTACTGATCGCCACCAATACATCGCCTTTTCTGCCAGCGGCTTCAACCATTCGGGCATACACTTCATCGTACCCATAATCATTCGCTACGGCAGTGAGGTAAGAACTATTTACATGCAATGCCTCGGCATACAGCGGAG
>JAAFHO010000462.1 GCA_013297575.1 Chitinophagales bacterium | reverse complement strand
TGGCATCAATACAATATTTGTCTAATCCGAAAAGGAATTGTAAAACAATTAAAATCAACAAGATATAAACTTACTCCCGATGCAAAATGGCGCGTTGAAATGATGCAATTGGGTACGTCAGCACTTCTGGTATAGATTCACCTTGATGTGTACTATTACCGGTAGTGCTGGCGGCTTTTTCAGCACCCGACATTACCTCAAATACCATCTCCTTGTCCGATGTTTTCTCGTAAGTACAAAGTATTCTACTGCCCTGTACGACAAACCAGCACACCAATTTATTGCCGTAATAATATGATTCAATAGCGATAGTATTCTTTTCATCCACTTTCCAGATTCCTTTTGCTGGATTAACAGGCACTAATTCGTATGGTCGCCAATCTTGGTCTTTTGATCCATATATTAAACCAAATGTATATCGACCTTGTGTAGAAGTATCTAATTTGGCTATCTCGACCGTCATAGCCACCGATTGCACCATTCCTTTGCCATTATAAATCTGTAAAGTACCGGTCCAATTGCCCGCCCAAGATGCCGGAAACTGAAGCGAATCCGTTTGCGCAATGGTCAATAAAGGGCATAAGACAATGCCAAAACAGGTCATCCAAAATTTAATCATCTTCATAGTTGCATACAGTATTTCATTACTTAGAAATATAGCGCAAAAGTAAATCGTTAATAACAACTAAATACAACTTTAAAATCGAAATCTAAAAAAAGAAATATTACTTTTGCACCCCTTTAGAACGGTGTCTAACTAAAAGTACAGATTGATGCACATCTTTTGCCCTCATATTTCCTCTTTTTTTCGCTTAAATAGGTAGGCTATTCGCACGCAAAAACAGAAAATCTGAGACCAAAATCTGAAGCCTGAATTTGTACCTTTATTCCAACACCGTTCTTTTTAAAAAACGGTTCAATCATGACAGAATTTTTTGAATTACTAAAATACACGATTCCAGCATTGGTTGTTTTTGCTGCGTCCTATTTTACCTTAAAATCATATTTAGACGCTCATTATCGAGACCTTTCTATGCAAAAAAAGATCGAGGCGCAAAAACTAACCTTGCCCGTCCGATTGCAGGCTTATGAGCGTTTGATCTTATTGTGCGACCGAATTACGCTGCCAAATTTATTATTGCGCATTCGTTCTAGCGCCATGACCGTGGCAGAACTTCGGGGCGCGTTGATGATTGCAATTAGTCAGGAATTTGACCACAATACGTCACAACAGTTATATGTTTCAGATACGCTTTGGCAGATTATTTCTATAGCCAAATCGGATAGTATGACATTGGTGACGAAGGCTTCAGAGGGATTGGAAGACAGTGCTCCCGATGAACAATTGATCAACCGATTGTTTTCAGCACTCGATCAATTAGGCAATGTAACCTCCGTTCAAATGGCGCAGAATGCGATCCGGACCGAAGCAGGAAACTTGTTTTAATTTTTATTTTTTATTCATTCAAAAGTCAAATCTAACAATTGTACTGCAATATACAAATGATTGGTTTGGTCGCAAAATATAAATAATTGATTCTGCGCATATTTATCAAAATTCGCAATAACATTAGTTTTACAAGGCATAAATAAAAGCGCGTTTTGTGTTAGAGGAGGAGTATATAAGTGGATTGTAAACATCTTATTTTTACAAAATTTTAATCGGCAATATCAAGTAATCCACAATATTTAGAACTGATTGTCAATAACTAAAGCAATGTAAGAAGAGTAAACATCGCTTTAGTTTATTCCTTCAATTCTAACAATATCAAAATATTATTTTGAAATATTCGATCATTTAAGTTTTTATAATTATCATTGATAATCAATGGTTTATATTTTGAAAACATCATAATCCTCTAATAATCACATAGTTAGCCTACTACCAACAACGTAGTGTTAGTAAGTATGGGAAAACTGGTGAGTAACTTTTTTATAGAAAAATAAGTCAAAAAATTTTTTCAAACCGAATAGTTGACGCACCTTTGTCGTCCCGTCGCACTAAAACGGTTTATTTTAATTTCTTAATAAGGATCGCCTCAAAAAAATCAAATATATCCATTAGGTATGACTAACGACAGCCAAATGGTATGGGACTCTTGTCTGCGTACCATAAAGAAGAATGTAAGCCAACAGAGCTTTAAAACTTGGTTCGAACCCATTCGTCCTGTTCTCATCGAACAGCAGGTACTGACGATACAAGTGCCTAACAAGTTCTTCTATGAATGGCTGGAAGAACATTATGTCGGCATTTTAAAGCAGTGCATCCGCCAAGAATTGGGGGAACGCGGTCGCTTGGTATATCGCATACCGGAGTCGGGAGGTAGTGCACAGGGTGGTCGCCCAAATGAGCCGATACGGGTTTCATCCAAACCGTCGGCCGAAAATGACAATGAACCAGTGCCGGGTTCTTTTGATGTGGAAACCATCAAAAATCCATTTATCATTCCTGGAATTAAGCGGGTCAAAATAGATCCACAACTCAACTCCAATTATACTTTTGAAAGTTATATAGAAGGTGATTGCAACCGTTTAGCGCGCAATGCGGGTATAGCAGTGGCCAAGAAACCGGGAGGTACCGCTTTCAATCCGCTATTCATTTATGGTGATGTAGGTTTGGGTAAAACGCACTTGGCACAAGCCATTGGCAACGATATTGTAAAGCGTTTTGAAAATAAGGCGGTACTGTATGTGACGATGGAGAAATTTACGAATCAGATCATTCAGGCCATCAAGAATAATGCGGTAACGGAATTTGTCAATTTCTACCAAATTATTGATGTATTGATCGTTGATGATATCCAGTTTCTTTCTGGCAAAGCCAAAATGCAGGAGATCTTCTTTAATATTTTCAACCATCTGCACCAGCAAGGCAAACAGATTGTCCTCACTAGCGACCGTCCGCCTAAAGATTTGAAAGATATTGAAGACCGCCTGATCTCCCGTTTCAAATGGGGTTTAAGCGCAGATCTTCAAGCACCTGACTTGGAAACACGTATGGCCATCCTCGAAGCCAAAACCGACGAAGAAGGTATTGATATTCCAATAGATGTACTGGAGTTTATCTGCTACAATATTAAGAATAATATCCGCGAATTGGAAGGTGTTATGATTTCGCTTTTGGCGCAATCCACCTTAATCAGAAGGACGATTGATATGGAATTGGCTAAAGAGGTGATTCGGAGTTTTGTGAGTACCATTAATAAGGAAATTACCGTTGAGTTTATTCAAGAACTGGTTGCGGAACACTTCGATGTTCCAGTAGAAAAACTCCACCACGAAACCCGTAAGCGGAACGTGGTGATTGCCCGCCAACTATCGATGTATTTGGCAAAAAAAATGACCAACCGCTCGTTAAAATCTATTGGCGAAACTTTTGGAGGACGCGACCACAGTACTGTTATTTACTCCTGCAAGGCCGTACAAGACATGATGGACACCGATTTGATCTTCAAAGACACGGTGGCTGAATTGGAAAAGAAGATTAAGTTGAGCCTTAATCAGTAAATTTTCCATGCAACAACAAAGTGCATACAAGGTAATTGCCCTCTTTATTGCTCAGGTTATTTTGTGCGTTTTTGGCACTCAAATCTTTGTAATACGGGCAAATCCTTTTGCATTACTGCTCATTTCGGGATTATTTACCTACAATTGCGCATTATTGCTGCGACATAGTCCTGCTACAGCCTATAAATCTGATCGATATACGCCTTGGTTGCACGCGTTACTCGCCGTCGCAATGGTGGCAACGCAATACAACGCGCTTAAGCGGATTTTTGAATCCTTCCCTGATCCTGGCCTAAAGTCGGATGTATTGCCACAATTGAAAGCGCAAGCATCGCTTTTTTTTTCTGGTCAGTTCCCGTACCAGCCCATCATAACGGCAGTAAATCACCCCTACCCCGTTTATTTACCGTTACAATGGCTACCACTACAATTTAGTAACTTTACTGGTATCGACCAACGATGGCCCGGTATCATCTTGTTTGCGATTGCTGTTGGGTTTTCTGGTTATTTACTGCGCAAATACCATACAGGTATCGCTCTGAAATATAGTTTGCCCGCTACACTTTTATTGGTTTTGCCATTGTGGGGCTTTGTAAAATGGTCAAAAATAGATTTAGCACTCAGTTCAGAAGGTATTGTTGCCTTTTGGTACATACTTTTAGCAACAGGTTTGGCGACAAAAAGGTTGCCGCTGGTCGTAATTGGTATTATCGGTGGACTATTGTCTCGCTATTCACTTTTGTTTTGGCTGCCGCTGTTTGCGCTGCTGTTGTGGTATTATGAACTCAAGCGGTATTCATTTATAACTTGGGGCATTGTAGGCGCATCCGTTCTATGCCTGTTTGTTTTTCCTTTCTTATTAAAAGACCCCAGTATTTTATCAAAAATGAGTGCGCATTATGGCGGATGCGATGCTAAATCATGGGTGTCCCCTGATGAATATACTTTTTTGGACGGACTAAGCCTAAATATACATTTGAGGGAGTGGATAAAGGGGGATCCTATTGACACATTAAAATACGCCCATTTTCCACAATTTGGCGTACAGGTACTTTGTATATTATTTGGCTTTTTTTATTATCAGAAAAAAGGCTACCAATTTTTTGATATTTATACTTATACATTGATCTGGTTATCCATTATGCCCATGCTTTTATACCTCTTTAGCCCTATGTTATTCAAGTATTATATGCTTATGCCATTGAGTGTTTCGGCGGTATTATGCTGGAAAGTGGTAAATACAAGGGGTATTTTTGAAAAACTTGAGCAGAGTTAAAATATTTTTTGAAAACTATTTGGCGGTTTAAATAACCTTACCGTATATTTGCAGCCGCATTTGG
>JAAFHO010000461.1 GCA_013297575.1 Chitinophagales bacterium | reverse complement strand
AGCCGAAAGTTGTACAGGTGGCTATATTGCACACCTTATTACAGAGGTGCCCGGTGCATCCGCTTATTTCCCAGGATCTATTGTGGCTTATTCCTATGAAATGAAGCAAGAAAAACTTGGAGTACCGGCTGCGCTGTTGGCATCGGAAGGGGCGGTGAGTGAGGCCTGTGTCAAATCTATGGCAGAAGGTGCTTTATCGGCATTGCAAGTAGATGTGGCCGTTGCCGTATCGGGCATTGCAGGGCCCAGCGGTGGTACGCCCGAAAAACCAGTCGGCACAGTATGGATGGCAGTAGCGAGTAAAGACAGAACGGTGGCGGTAAAGTATATTTTTGGCCGCGACCGGCGGAAAAACATCGAATTAACAGGTACATATGCCCTCAATTTAGTGCGCAAATTTTTAGATGACAAGTAAAAACTTAGCCAGCGGTTTTGTTTTGACCGAAATTGGAGCGGCTAAATTTTTACGACAATAAAACTATAATTACTATGGCTAATAGAATAAGCCTTATTGGGGCAATCCTTTTTATTTTTTTCCTGGGCGGTTGGGCCAGCTGGTACTTTTTTACACCCAAGTCGAACACGGTGGAAGAAGCGCAGGTCATGTTAGAACGGATTCGGACGGTGATGAAATTGGTCACTGTGGAAGGCCAATTTTCAGAGTTGTTTAGCAATGATGATTACCAAGGTGCCTTTAGTTTCTTTTGGGAGAAGAAAATGTTGGTACGCGTAACGGCTACTGTTTCGGCGGGGTACGATCTTGAAAAAGTAAAAATAGAAACTGATGCCCAAAATAAAACAATAAAGATAGGTCCACTGCCCGCTGCAACTATACTAAGCATCGACGATAAGGTGGATTACTACGATATTTCTGAAGGGCTTTTTACGTCTTTTTCACCGCAGGATTTTAACCGTATCAACGAGCGGGTAGAGCAAATTATCCGCGAAAAAGCGCAAGCCTCTCTTCTGCCCTCCGCAGAAGAACAAGGCCGTAAAACCCTCGATATGCTCAAAGCCATGATCGAAAGTGCGGGCTGGAAGGTGGAAATTGTAGGGGAATCTAAGGGGCGCTAACTCTATCCTCGTTTTTATACAGTTCATCTACTTCCCACCCAAGTTGGTCAGAAATCCCTTGTTTTAGACACTTTCTTACGGATACTTTTGTCGCAGCATTACAACATACAGCGATGAAATACCTATTTACTATTGGCCTGTTTTTAACGGCATTACTTCAAGTCAACCACGCTCAGCGCACCATAACAGGAAAAGTAACCGACCGAAAAGGCGAAGCACTTGTGGGCGCAAACATTGCGATAAAAGGCAGTTATGACGGTGCCACAACCGATTCTCTAGGTCTTTTTTCCTTTAAAACGAGAAAAAAAGATACCGTTTCTATTGTAGCAGCCTATTTGGGATACGACACAGAAATACGGATTGTCGTATTAAAAAACCCATTACATCAAGTTGATTTTCAACTCCGCGAAGCCTTTAATGACCTCAATGTGGTAACGATTACCGCAGGACACTTTGAAGCATCTGATAGTAAACGGATGGTGATGCTGCGCCCTTTGGATATTGCTACTACTGCCAGCGGAGGGGCCGACATTACCGCTGTAATGCAATTGTTGCCTGGTGCCAACCGTGTAGGAGAGCAAGAGGGCTTGTTTGTGCGCGGTGGTGCGGCTTACGAAACCAAAACCGTGATTGATGGTATGATTGTCCAAAATCCTTTTTTTAGTAGCACTCCCGATGTGCCACAACGCGGACGATTTAGCCCTTTTATGTTCAAAGGGATGGCATTTAGCACAGGTGGTTACTCGGCGCAATATGGGCAAGCACTTTCGTCGGTACTTTTGCTGGATACCCAAGATAAAGTGTCGGATAATAGCGGTGTTAATTTGATTGCGCATTTGGCGGGCGTGGGAGTGGGTTATACACATAAAGGTGAGGTAAGTGGACAATTGTTTTATTCCAATCTTGCTCCTTTCCTACAATTGGTCAAAACCAATATTGATTTTATCAAACCGCCACAAGGGCTAGGTAGTAGTATATCGGTAAATAAGCAATTGGCCAAAAATGCCCAACTGAAAATGTATGCTACTTATACCGACAATGATAATGCTTTGGGGTTGCCCAACTATGAAGATGGCGGTAAACCCTATATTTTTAGCCTACGAAATCGCAATTTTTTTACAAATAACACCTATAAAGTCAATTTTAATGCAGGTAAATTGATTTGGCAAACAGGTTTTTCCTTTAGTAATAATACCGACGATATTAAGGTTGGATCAGTACCCAGTGATCGGCAGGATCGGCGTATCCAAATGCGTTCAGTGTTGAAACAACTTTGGGGTAAAAAGCAGCAAAATTCGATTTTAGGTGGCGCAGAATACCACTTGATTCAAAATAATAATTTATTTAACGGGTATAAATCCAGTTTGGAAGATCATTATTCGGCGGGTTTTGTGGAAACTGAATTTTACATACATACCAAATTGGCCATGCGGGCGGGTATGCGTGGCGAGTACACAAGTAGTATTGGGAAAGCAAATATTGCACCGCGTTTGTCTTTGGCATGGAAAACAGGCGATAATAGCCAAATTTCGGTGGCTACCGGCCAATTTTACCAAACCCCAGAACGGAATTACCTCTATTTGAACCAAAATTTGGATTTTGAATTAGCCAACCACTACATAGCAAATTATCAATGGGCTAAAAATGACCGCACTTTCCGGGTAGAGATTTTTCAAAAAGAGTATAAGCACTTAGTGCGCGAGTTCCAAAATAGTTTTGATCCCAATCCATATCGTTTTCCAACAGGGGCAACTAATAACCGTGGATACGGCCAAGCCAATGGTTTTGATGTATTTTTTAGGGATAAAAAAAGCATCAAAGCCGCTGATTTTTGGCTCACCTATTCGTACCTCAATACAAAGCGATTGTTCCAAAATTATCCGGTAGAGGCAATGCCTACATTTGCTACCAAGCACAATTTTAGCGCGGTTTATAAGCAATTTGTACCTAAAATAGCATGTAATTTTGGACTTACCTATACCTATACTTCTGGTCGGCCCTATTACGATATACAACAAGAAGCATTCCTAAGTGGACGTACCAAAGCCTATACCAACCTCAGTTTTGCAGCCAGCCATATCCGTGCTATAAAACGCAGTTTTATAGTATTTTTTATGACAGTAGATAATGTATTGGCCACCAAAAACGAATTTGGTTATCGGTACTCCCCCGATGGCACTCAACGGTTTGTAGTAACACCAGTAGTATATAGAACCGTATTTTTTGGAGTAAGCGTCAATATATCAAGGAAAGCAGACGTACCCAAAGAAGGAAAATTAGACATTTAAAAAGCCCCAACGGGGCATCATATCCAACAAAGGGCATAGCCTTATAAAAAACACCTAATTATGCAACGTATTATCACAACATTTGTAACCCTAGCACTTACAGCCGCCCTATTATCGGCGCAAGACAATGAATATCAAACAACGATGAAAGAGATCGTTAGCAGTATTCAAACTGCCGCAGCAGGTGAAGACCTTACACCTTATGCAAATCAACTAGAACGGATTGCCGGAGTAGAGCAAAAAGAATGGCTACCCCTATACTGGGCATCCTTTTGTTACATGTTAAAAGCATTAGCAGAAAATGACGGCGCAAAAAAAGATATCATCTTAGAAAAAGCAGAGGCACTCATTGGAAAAGCCGATAGTATCCAAGCAAAAAACGACGAAATATTGGTACTCAAAGCCAATTTAGCATCCTTACGCATCGGTGTTGACCCGCAAGGACGCTGGCAGAAATATGGTGCTATTTCGGGAGCAGCCCTAACTGCCGCCAAAGCCGTAAATGCCGAAAACCCAAGGATTGGGCTACACGAAGCACAAGGTATATTTTACACCCCCGAAGCATTTGGTGGAGGAAAGGAAAAGGCATTACCTTTGATCAAGGCTGCTATCGAGAAATTTGAAAAATTCAAGCCCACTTCTGATCTTATGCCCAATTGGGGAAAAGAAGTAGCACAATATATGCTGATAGAGGCTGAGAAAAAATAAAAAATGTACCAACCACTCATCTCACGCACTTGGGTTACTACCAGCGTCAAACGCATCAAAGTAGCCACAATATTTAGCAATATACGCATCGCTACACATGATGCCGATGATATACGAGTGGAATTATTGGGTAGGGCTTACCGCTGGTTGTTTTGGGCTGCCAGCGGTGAGCAACACGCACAACTTAAAGAATATGACATTGATTTAGACCAGGAAAATGATCTTTTACACATCAGTATCCGATACAAAGGCGGTATTAGTAATTGGTTCAGGTTAATGACGATGAAAATGGTCATACTTGTACCCCAAAACAGTACCATTGCAGTAGATTGCACTACGGATTCCGGTAATATTGAAGCAGAAAACTATACCGGAAAACTACACCTCTATACGGGTGCTGGCACTATTCGGCTACACCGGATAAATGCCAACATAGAATGCAAAACAGGCGCGGGTGTTATCGATATTCGCCAATGTAAAGGAACAATCAATGCACATTCATCGGCAGGCACCATGGAAATAGAGCATTGTGAAGGACGTATTACCTTAAATACCTCTGGCGGGTCTATCGAACTAAATCATTTGATCGGTCAGGTTAATGCGAATACATCTGCTGGATCCATTGAGGCATTTGACATAGATGGCAATCTTCAACTCACTACCGCCGCAGGTTCCATTGACGTAAAAAGCATGAAAGGAGGTCTTATTGCGACCACTTATCTCGGTTCGGTATCGGCAGAAGTACTCGTACTTGGTACATCGGTTCACTTGACTTCCCACGCGGG
>JAAFHO010000468.1 GCA_013297575.1 Chitinophagales bacterium | reverse complement strand
AAATAAAGATCAAGGAAAAATTGGCTGCTGGTACGGTTTCCGCTAAAGCCATCAGTGCAAAAGCCGCCGCCCTTGATTTGTTGGATGATGACGGTGATGATGATTAAGTAAAAGTTAACCATAGGACGGGAATAAAATATCGTTTCTAAGGGATTTAAATATCATTTTTCAAGTGAGCCATTTCGATTTTTTCGGGGTGGCTCACTTTTTTTTATTTTTTTTAGCGCCTTTGCAGCAAAACAAAAACACGCTGCATATATAACTGTGGTACCGCATTATTAAATAGTTTCACACACACAATTAAAATCACAGTTATGAAAAAAATACTCTTTTGCATTGCGCTATTGGCTGCCGTTGGGTACGGCTGCCGCAAAAACATAGATAATACCACGGTCACTGGCCCTATTCCATCTGAAAATGTAGAAGCCTTCCTATCCGGTCAAGTAGTGTCCAACGACGGTACTATCCTCGACAATGCTACCGTAGAAGTAGCAGGACTTGCGCTAACCACCAACCCACAGGGGGCTTTTTTTGTTTCCAAAAAGGTGATGGACAAAAACGGTACTTTGGTCAAAGTGAGTAAAGCAGGTTTTTTCGATGCCTTCCGTTTTGTATATCCTTCTTTGGGCGCAACGACTACGGTAACGGTTACCATGCAACCCAAAACGCTTACCGCCAGTTTTTCTACTACCGAAACAGCAAGCATCACTAATGGTGCTACAAACGTAGCCATTCCAGCAAACGCCATTGTCCGAGCCTCTGGACAAGCATATAGTGGACAAGTAAATGCCTATATGGTCTATTTCGACCCTACTACACGTGAAGGTTTGGGTACGATGCCAGGTGATCTGCGCGCTCAGGATGCAAATGGCGATGCAAAAATATTGAAAAGTTATGGTATGTTTGGCCTTGAATTGGAAACCCCAAGTGGTGAAGCCTTGCAACTCAGCGATGGACAGAAAGCAAAAATAACGATGAACATACCCCAAATCTTGGCCAATAATGCACCTGCAACCATTCCTCTTTGGCACTTGGATGAAACCAATGGGTACTGGATAGAAGAAGGAGCAGCCACGCTAAATAATGGTCGATATGAAGGAGAGGTGACGCATTTTAGTTTTTGGAATTGTGATGTGCCAGCGGATTATGCAACCATTTCGGGTCGGATAAAACATAATACGGGAGGCTATTTAAGCAGTCTTGAAATTAGGATAATATCAAATAGTTTAGGCACTGGATATGGATCAACGAATAGCGATGGTAGTTTTGGTGGAGTTGTACCAGCCAATGAGCCTTTAATTATGGATCTTTATGGCTTTTGCAATGAATCTATTTCATCAAATACAATAGGACCATTTACAACAGATTCTGCTAATGACCTTGGCGATATTGTTGTTTCTAACGGTAATCCCTATACAATTACAGGTACCTTGAAAAATTGTAACGGGGATAATCTATCTTTAGGTATTGCTAAAATAAAGCTCAATAATGATAGTATAGTATCTGTTTTTACTGATGAGAGTGGCATCTTTTCAATCAATTATATTTACTGTTACCCTACGGTATCTATTTCTGCACAAGGATTTGATTCACAACTACCGCTTGCTAGTGTACCTGTGAACCTAACCATTACAAGCGGCATTACGGACGTTGGCTCTCTTGTTGTTTGTAATCAACTAGACGAATATATTATTCTTAATATTGATGGTGTAACAGAGGTTTACAACTATAATATTGACTTGGTCTTAAACCAACCTGATGTAATGCAAATAATAGGACAGAGCACAACGAATTCCGGAGCATCAGATAGTGTATTCGTAAGTTTTGTTTTCAACAATATAAATGGCCTTAATGCTGATCTATTGAATACCGAGTTAGCATATTTAGATACATCAAATAATATGAAGTATGCAGGATGCTATTTTTGTCCAACATGTGATTGCCACCTAGATGTAAACCCATTTACTTTTACGGTTTTTCCTAATGTAGTAGGCGAGTACGCCACTGGTACATTTAGTGGAAAAATAAAACAAGATGGATTATATGTGCCGTTTTCGATCGAGTTTAAAGCGCGAAGATGATGATTTAGAGATCTAGCATTTATAGCCTGTTGCCTATTCATTTAGTAAATCGGTCATAATGCCTTTAAATACAGCACAACAAAAGGTATAAAAATCTTTTACACTTAACACATGCACCAAAACGCATCCGACATATCCCCACTTATACAGGGCTGCCTCGCAGGTCAAGCCGCTGCACAGCGTAGTCTGGTGCAGCAGTTTGCCCCTTGGCTGATGTCGGTTGCGCGGCGGTATGCCCGCAATAAAGCTGAGGCACAGGATATTTTGCAGGACGCGTTTGTGCATGTTTTTAATAAAATCGGGACATTTAATGCAGAGAAGGGGCCTTTTCAAGCGTGGATACACCGCATCGTGATCAATACCGCTTTGATGCATTATCGCAAATTCCATTTTGAACACGAGAAAGGCGTAGACATACTACCCGATACCTTAAATATTGCCCCTGATATTTTTTCAAAACTCAATTTTGATGAACTAATCGACCTCATTAGCACACTGCCGGAGGGAGCAAGGCAGGTATTTAACCTTTCCGTCTTTGATGAATTTTCACACGACGAAATCGCCGAAATTTTAAATATTCCCGCTGGTACATCGCGCTCTTTGCTGAGCCGTGCCCGAAAAATTTTACAAGAAAAAATAAAATTGCAATCGCATGAATTGGCAAGAATTTGAAGAAGGACTCAAGTCTGGGGTGAATAACCATAATTCCAAAATTGATACCGATCAATTATGGGCCAATATCCAAGAAAAAAAGCGGCGCAAACGCCCGTTTTTATTCTGGTGGTGGACAGGTGGTGCGCTGTTGCTCACTGCGGGTACTGCGATTGCTATCTATTTCATGCAATACCATAATACCAACGTTAAAAACACTATTACAGCCCAAGAATCACCTATTTCTACCGATAACAATACCACTAAGAATGACCTGCAAGACGTATCTGCAACAAAATTAAGCCATGATCTGCATTCCGAAAATCAAAATGAAAAAAATGTAGCGACGACAACAACAAACATCCATCACACACAATCATCCACAAGCGTATTAGACCCAAAATTGGGGGACAAACGAGTCGCTCCACAAGGGTCTAATACTGCTGTTGCTTCGACTTTACCCGTTGCTCATCCCCAATATCCAGCGACAACAAATAGGCAAGATGCACCAATTGCTAATTCCAATCCAGCACTTAACCCAAATACATTGGATAATACCGCTGGAATTAAACAAACCAGTAAGACTGAAAAAGGGAAAGAAAATAGCGCATTGGCGGCACCTATACTGACCTCAACAGCGGTTTCCAGTGCCGAATTGGCATCAAATATAAGCCTAATAGCCGATCCAGTAACGGATCCAAAAACAGTAGAAAATACAGTATTGGGAACTGATACACAGCAAATAGAGGCATTTACGCAAAAAAACATGGAAAGAAGCAGCAATTTTCCATTGTTGCCCATGCGCGCGCCGTTCCTCGAAGAAATGCCCAAACGCTATGATTTCCCTTGGTTTAAACCCGAAACAACCAAGAAAAAGCAGCCGGAGCAGCGATCTTTTTATGGAGGCATTACCAGTGGTTATTACCGTTGGGCGGCATTTCGGACGATGAGTACAGATTCGTTGTTGCAGTACCCGCGCACCAATGAACGCAATCTGGAAGCCATTAGCTTTGGATTGCAGTTCTTTTTGCCAATCCATGAAAAGTGGATGCTCAGCACAGGGGTTCAATATGAAAGTTACAATTCAGTGTACAACTGGAAAAAGCAGTGGGTGAACGATGCTACCCCAACCGTGATTCCTACGAACTATATCAATGGTATACGAGACACAACGACCATTTATACAAGAACAACCACTACTCGCACGGTAGAACACTATAACCATATCACCACTTTCGCTATTCCGCTGGAATTGGGTTATCGGATTCAACGCGGGAATTGGGGCATTACGCCATTCGCTGGGGTGCAAATTGCAGTACAACAACGTGCAAAAGGCGTAATTTCTGGGTTAGCAAATACACCAGAGGCCAATATTTACCCCAGTATTTACCGTCGCAAACTGGTGTGTAGCGCACATACGGGTGTAAGCATACACATGGCGCTAGGCACGAAAACACAAGTATCGCTGAGTCCAATAGTGCGCTATGACTTAACCAATAGAGCAGTTGGTTTTAGCGAAAGGATTGGGGCAGTTGGGATACAAGTGGGGGTTGTTCGGAAATTTTAATTCACCCCACACTCCACACCCAATTTTTCCACGGCTTGCAAAAAATCATTGTCCACATGCACTTTTCGTGCCGAAGACAATAAAGAAACCTTCTCTTTATTCTGAAAATCAATGAGTTCAACGCGTAATTCGTGCCGGCCCTTATAGGTTTTGCAAATGGATTCCAGTCCGTCCAAAAACGCATTATCGATCTTTTCCAGCGGAATACGCAAAGTCACAGATTTGGTTTTCTCTGCTCCAACCGATTCCAATAACCGTACATCGCTTACCCGAAACTCCATTTCATCGCTATTGAAACGTTGCTTATGCTCGCCTTCGATATAAAGACTTGCACCTTCGTCAAAAAAGGCACGGAATTTTTGGTAACTATCTGAGAACATCGTCAGTTCGAGCGAACCCGTATAATCTTGGATCGTAAAGCGGCCCCAACCGGTGCCTTTTGCACTAATTCGGTGTTCCGCCTTGCTCACAAAACCTGCCACAAATACTTTGCGCCCTTTGAAATTTTCGATTTTATCCAGCGAAG
>JAAFHO010000460.1 GCA_013297575.1 Chitinophagales bacterium | reverse complement strand
TCCAAGAATTGGCGTACCTTTTTTCTCTGCCAAATCCATCAGTGGATTATCTTGGTTAGGGGTAGAAGAAACAAACAATTTACCATCAGCACCTACGCAAAGCCATGCCCAACCTGAACCAAAACGGGTAGCACCTGCTTGTGCAAATTGCTTTTTAAATTCGTCCAAAGAACCAAACGCCGCATCAATCGCGTCGGCCAATTCGCCTGAAGGAGCACCACCGCCATCGGCAGCCATTACTGTCCAAAACATGCTATGGTTCCAGTGTCCGCCGCCATTGTTGCGTACTGCAGGCGGGAGTGAACTCATCATCGCCATGAGTTCTTCAAGGGATTTATCTGCATTTTCGGTGCCTTCCAAGGCAGCGTTGAGGTTATTGACATAAGCCGCATGGTGTTTTCCATGATGGATTTCCATGGTGCGGGCGTCGATATGTGGTTCAAGCGCAGTGGGCGCATAAGGGAGTTCGGGTAGCGTAAAAGCCATTTTTTATAAATATTTATTTCGAGTTTTGATACAGCATTGAAAGCATAAAATATACTTTAAACTATATCAAAACGCTGGTGAATGAATAATTTTGGGTTTGAACAACGAATTGCAAAGCCCAAATATAAAACATGATTATTGCACAAATGTTGCAGCGGACCTAAGTATTTAAATCGATCTATTTGCGTCAAATTGCTCCAAATAATCACCTACCCTGCGCAAAAACGAACCACCTAACATACCATCTACCACGCGGTGATCGTAACTGAGCGACAAAAACATCATTTGACGGATGGCGATTACATCACCGTATTCAGTTTCGATTACGGCTGGTTTCTTTCGGATGGCGCCTACGGCCATAATGGCTACTTGGGGTTGGTTGATGATCGGCGTACCCATAACGTTGCCAAATGTACCTACATTGGTCAGCGTAAATGTTCCGCCTTGAATTTCATCGGGTTTCAACTGGTTCAATCGCGCCCTTGAAGCGAGGCTATTTACTTGCTTGGTAAGCCCTGCCAAGTTAAGCAAATCCGCGTTTTTGATCACCGGTACGATCAAATTACCCGAAGGCAAAGCCGCTGCCATACCAATATTAACATCCTTTTTGATGATGATCTTGGTGCCATCAACAGAACTATTGACCATCGGGAAATCGCGGATAGCACGTGCCACGGCTTCCACAAAAATGGGTGTAAACGTGATATTCTCTCCGTATTGCTTTTTGTAATTGTCCTTTACTTTATTGCGCCAGTTCACCAAATTGGTTACATCTACCTCCACAAAAGAAGTGACGTGTGGGCTGGTATGTTTGCTCATCACCATGTGGTCGGCGATCAACTTACGCATCCGATCCATTTCTACGATTTCCACATTGCCGCTGATGGATACAGCAGGCGTTGGAGCAGGTGTGCTGATGATCGGTGCTGGTGTTGGCTGAGCAATAATGGTGGGTACAATGGGTTCCGCACTACGCTGGGCAATATATCCTAATAAATCGGATTTCGTCAAGCGGCCATCGGCACCGGAGCCGGGTATTTGATCCAATTCGGATTGCGCAATCCCTTCGGTTTTGGCCATATTGCGCACCAATGGCGAATAAAAACGATCGCTTGCAGCCGCGGCTACGGCCAAGGTTGGTTGCGGTACATAAGGCACTTCGACTGCTACTTTAGGCGTACCGTTGGGTGTGGTGGTGGGCACATTAACGGCGGGAGAAGCGGCAGGCTGAGCGGCAGATGCCTCTGTTTCAATCACGGCAATGGCTACATTAATCGCCACGACATCGTTTTCTTGGAACAAAATTTCGACCAAAGTACCGGCTACTGGCGAGGGTACTTCCGAATCTACTTTATCGGTGGCAATATCCAAAACGGGTTCATCCAATTCGATACTGTCACCTGGCTTTTTCCTCCATTTGAGGATGGTTGCCTCCATAATACTTTCGCCCATTTTGGGCATCACTAATTCTACACGAGCCATTATTTAATACATATTTGGTAAGGCCTTGTTTGGCCGAAATGCGAGCGGCTAATTTTTTACAAAAAACAAACTTGGCGTAAAGCGGTGCAAATGTACGCTGATTCCACCATTTTTAGTTTTTGAACTTAGGTTTTTGGGAAAAATAACTTATATTCGTTCCGTACCTTTGCACGATTATGAAAAGAAACTTATACTATATCGCCATCATCGTATCCATCGGATTTGCCTGCAATCTGGATCGACGCAATATCAAAGACTATTACTACCCCGTTTTGGATTTACAAAAGGGCAGTGTTTATGTGTATGAATTGAATGTAAATGGTGAAAAAACGACCGATTACTGGTATTTAATGGGTTTTGCGCGCGATAGCGGCTTGTATTTGGCATCTACTAATTACGATAACCAATTTCAAATCAATCAGATTGCCCGCGAAAAAATGACCGAAAATGGTGCAGTTGCCCGAAGTTATTACGTATATGAACAGGACAGTGCCACGCAGAAAGCCATTCAAACCGAAGCGGTATTAAAATCACCTGATATTTTCCCATTTAGCGTAGAGGACTCGCTGGGTGTTTTTTTATTTAGTCTGCAGTATAGTCCAATCAGCGAAGCCCAGTCAAAAATTTATCTGATCCGCAACCGTCGGTACCTGGGCGATGGTTCCGATTTTGAATTTAATGGAAAAAAATACGCAACCATTCGCATGGGCATCCGCGAAGCCATTGGTAATGAAGGAGAAGGATCAACCGAAATTGAGGGCGTAGGCGAAGAATGGTACGCCAAAGGCATTGGATTGGTGTATTTTAAAAAGGTATATGGCGATAAAGGCGCTTTAAGACGCGAATATCGCCTAAAAGAAATTATTTCGATGGATGAATTAATAAAAAGGGCAGGTATTCAATGGAAAGGTTAGAAACTTGGTATAATTGAAGATTTGTAGTGCGAATTACTACGTAAAAGCCGCATCCCCATCCCCATCTTGAAAACGAAAGTTGGACTGCAAGTCAAAAGCCGTACTGATTAAATAACGATTTTGCACCGCCCGCGTGTAAAAAAAAGGCGCACGCCGATCCTTATGAATGGCCGTCGCCAACCGCTCATCAAACACCGTAACCATCGCCGCTCCTTGTTGTAATGCATAAGCAGCAATAGCGCGTGCGGCTTTAGTCAACGCCTCCTCCTCCAATTGCGCATAAATGAGTTTCAAATGCCGTTCGCGCAGCGACAAAAAGACCAACCCTGTCAGTTGTCCGGTGGTATTTCGCGTTGTAAATACAAAATATTGAAATCGTTTTGCTACCGATGAAAAGTAATAACGGTGCGCATCCCATTTCGTATTGGGCGGAATCAGCCACGGAAATTGTAATATCCAATTAAGTTCAGCAGTACTGCGGCGGGTGTATTCGTCGCTGTTATGCTGCTGTATAAATGCCTCTATTTCGGCATCCAAATGGTCAACGACTTGTATCTCCGGCATTTTAGGGGCATAAAAAAGCAACCTTAACCCGTTAAAAAAGCCCAATACCGTATCTAAAAACAGTAGCAATGGTTTAATTTTTGGCCAAAAACCGCCTTTCGGGGGCAATATATCTGCAAAATTGGGGCGCAAATACCCCCTCAATCCGGGCGGCGTTTTCTGCTCCTCAAAAAAGCCCAATCTATCGTATAATACCTTCGATTCGGGTGTGAAACCCGTTACAAACACCTGTTTATGATAATGCTCACTTATGGTTGCCAACAATTTTTGGGCGATACCGCGACCGCGCATAGAAGGACTTACCCAAAGACACGAAAGCCATGCAATGGTTAATGCCTCTTGTGTAGCGGTAAAATAGCGCTCGGGAATTGCCCCCACATAACCCACCAAATCACCATTTTCGTACACCAAAAACAAGGCCAAATCGTGGGGTCGTGCACGCGGGTTGTGCGCATGCGAGCGGGCGCGATGCGGCGAAATGGGTACCACTGCGCTATTGCGGTATTCCTCCGATTCCGTATAGGCAATGAGGTCTTTTACTAGAATTGACCTAGTGGTTGTGGCCATAAGTTATAAAAAAGGGGCGTTAATCCTTGCTACTTTCCCCAACAAAGTAATGCTCCCTGTTTTTGAACAGTACATTAAAAGTGGTCATACTCCCATAGCAACGCGTGATATATTGCTGGAGATTCACCTTATCCTCATCAGTCAGTACCTTATGGGCATTGATTTGTTGTTCCAGTACCCGGAGGCGGTCGCGCATCATCACGATTTTATGAAAAAACGTTTCGATTGGTACTTCTTTGCTTTGAGAACCATCGGAAGGCTTCATCGTCAGCATCCCTTTGTTCCACTTGTCGCCCATCGGTACTACTTCGAGGCTCATGCCCGCCCATGATTTTAGGATACGCGCCAGCCCCAGTTCCGCCTCCGTAAAAGAAACGGCTTCTTCTGCTGGAATAGCCTCAATGACCTGCCAGTTTTCGTAGTCTTTGGGTACCATTTTGATGCCCATTTGTGTAAAACAGACTTCATACGCGGCGATATGCAGCCGAATAACAACGCCATCGTTGTAAGCAGGGTGCTTTACCCTGGATCCGATTCCTAATAATTGCATTTTTCTTTCTTATTCCTTTACAAATCCCTTCAACTTCACTTTTGTTTCGTTGGGATAAGTATTGGCAGTGATCATGATAAGTTTTGACTGTTCTTTGGTGCGTCCTTCGCTATTAAATTTGGCATAGATTTCGCCCGTACCACCGGGAGGAATCTGCTCTTTGGGCCATTCTGGTGTAGTACATCCGCAAGAGGAACGTGCATCGAGTATAGAAAGGGGGACTTTACCT
>JAAFHO010000459.1 GCA_013297575.1 Chitinophagales bacterium | reverse complement strand
GGCGGTGATTATTGAACCCGTTCCTGCCAATAATGGCTTATTGCTACAAGATCGTTCTTTTTTGACGTTTTTGCGCGAAGTATGCACTCAAAATGGTACACTATTGATTTTTGACGAAGTAATTTCTGGTTTTCGCGTTGGTTTTCAAGGCGCGGCGGGGTATTATGATATTCAACCGGACATTATCACGTTTGGAAAAATTATCGGCGGTGGTATGCCAGTAGGGGCTTACGGGGCGAGCAAAGCGATTATGGAACATGTAGCACCTGTTGGCCCAGTGTATCAAGCGGGTACGTTGAGTGCTAATCCAGTCGCGATGGCTGCGGGTTATGCCACATTATTGGAATTGCTCAAACCTGGTTTTTATGAAGATTTGGCCGCTAAAACCCAACGATTTACGGGCAAATTACAAGCCTATTGCGATACAAAAGGATATGAAGTGAGTTTTCCAAGTATTGGATCTATTTTTTGGCCAACATTTACCAAGAGCCGTATCCAGCGCAGTGAAGAAATTGATGGCAGTAAAATGTCCATTTTCAAATCAATGCACTTGGAATGCTTAAAGCGCGGTGTTTATTTTGGGCCCTCGGGTTACGAAGTAGGATTTGTATCCGCCGCTCATACGGAGGCTGATTTGGATTTGGCAGCGGAAAAAATTATGGAAGCACTCGATATTGCGTACCTCCGACTAGGAGCATAGACGCAAGCCGAGCAATAAAGCAATTATACATAATAACATATTACCTACAATATTGAAAGCGGCTACCCACCACGGCCCGCTTTCTGCTAAGGCGATGGTCTCTGCGGTAAAGGTGGAAAACGTACTAAAGCCGCCGCAGAAACCAGTGAGTAACAATAATTTACGCGATTCGGAAATTTGGCCTGTGGTAAACAAACCCAGCACTGCGCCCATAACAAAACAGGCGAGGGTATTTGCGATCAATGTAGCAAACGGGAAAGTAGTGGCCGCAGCATTACGTGCCATTAGTAAAGCAATACAGTAACGAATTATACTGCCCATGCCACCGCCGAGGAAAACGAGGAAAAAATTAAACATATACTTCGACTCTGTAGGTTTTGTGCATGAAAATGGTATAGCGTCCCATAAATCTATGCACAAAATCTAACGACGCTCAGTATAAAAAAAATAACCCCGACTGGTACAGCCGGGGTCACAACTAAAAAATTAAGCTATGAAAACAAAAACTTCTTTAGTAGAAAATTGATCGTGCAATATTAAGGGTATTTTGATAAATAAACCCAAAATTTTAGACTAAAAATTATTATTCAGTCACATCACGACCACCAGTCAACATGTCTTGGTACTCTTTCAGTTCGTCAAAATTGCCTTCTGCGGCAAATTTTGCTTGTGCTGGCCAAGTGCTTGGGTTATGGATTTGGTAACGTGGGCCAGCCGCGTCCAAAATCTCTTTCAAGCGATCCACATTAGCCGCAGCAAGATCTGCCCAAGTATGGATACCACCTTCTTTGAGCAATTGCTCAATTTTAGGGCCTACACCTTCAACGATTTTCAAATCGTCCAATTTTGGGCCACCTTTTTTTACAGCGGGTGCTTTTGTAGCCTCTTCCTCTGCTGCTGGAGCCTCAATAGCGGCCTCAACAACAACTGGTGCTACTACTTCTTCCACCACTTCTGCTACAACAACTGGTGCTGCTACTTCTTCCACCACTTCTGCTACTGGAGCAGGTGCAACTACGGCTGCTGCAACAACTGGTGCTGCTTTTGCTTCCGCTTTTACTGCGATGGTTTTCTTTGGTGCTGCTTTTGCGTCACCTTTTTTTGCGCCCGATACTTTTGCTAATACCTCAGCAGCAGTGGCTGGAGTAATACTAACATAAGTACGGTCGTCCCTTTTGCGGGTAAATACAACAATACCGTCAACGTTTGCATGAATAGTGAAATCACGACCCATATAAACATTGTCGCCGAGGTGGAAACGAGTACCACGTTGACGAACGATAATGTTACCTGCAACAGCGGTTTGACCGCCGAATAATTTTACACCGAGACGTTTACTTTTACTGTCGCGGCCGTTGTCGGTACTACCCGCACCTTTTTTGTGTGCCATTTTTTCTTAAATCTAAATGATGTGAAAAATTGATTGGAAAAAGAGTTGAACTGATCGAAATCAGTTGTACCGCTTATCCCGCGATGCTCTCGATTTTTACTTTAGTAAAAGATTGACGGTGGCCGTTTTTCTTGCGATAGCCTTTGCGGCGGTTCTTGTGGAAAACGATCACTTTATCGCCTTTTACGTGCGAAATGACGCTAACTTTTACGCTAGCACCAGAAATATTTGGCGCACCGATACGTACCTTACCATCGTTGTCGATGAGGTGAACGGTGTCGAAGGAGCGTGAATCTCCTTCTTCAGCTGCCAGCCGGTGGACGAAGATCTGCTGACCCTCCTCAACTTTAAATTGTTGACCGGCGATGGAAACAATTGCAAACATTGTTAAATCAATTATTTATGTGAATGAAAAATACACTATGCGTATAGTGTGCCTATAAAAAGCCCGCAAAGGTAAAACGAATTTAATAAATGTGCAAGCAAAATACAAAAATAATCAATAGTTTCCGATAAAAGGTGCAGCGCACCGCAATATTTGTAGCAATGGTAAATTTTCCGCGTTTGAAGGTGCAGCGCACCGCAATATTAATTTTAATGTCACGGTTCGCCACATTTCACATTATAAACATCAATAAATCAACAAATATTGCGGTGCGCTGCACCTTATAACTTGATTTTACCTATTTTTGCTACAAATATTACGGTGCGCTGCACCTAAAATTTTTACAGGAGCATTCCGTAGCGTAGAAACAATCGACGAAGTCTGCGCTATGCTGACTTGTTTAACGAATTTTTGCAAACGCCTCCAAGTATGCATCAATATAACGCATCTTTTCCTTCGATTTGTATTGCATCACAAACCTCGGGTGTTCTAATGGCACCAATTGGTCAAAATATTTTTGAGTTTGGTTCAATTTATTCAAAAACTTGAAATTTTGACCCGTTCCAAAGCAAAACGCTATGTCGCGTCGGATACCAAGGGCGAGGTGCTTTCTCATGCTTTCCAACATAAAATCATACACGGCCTCGGTGAGTGTTTTGCTATCGTAATAATTATAATTGACTTCTTTGCCATTGTCGCCCTTCTTGGTAAAACCCAATGGACAAGGCGAATTGATATAAAAATCGCTATAAAAGGCCTCTATTCCGCCGTAGGCCGCTATTACTTCATACACAAAAACAGAAGATGGTTCGTGCGCCATCGGGCCGTTATAGCCAATACCGCATTTTTCTATTAGGCGTTTGGGATCGGTGAAGGGAATACCTGTTAGCCCCGCCCCATGTCTGCCGGGGTTAATACCTAATATAAGGTGTCGGTCATTGTTGTCGTTGTAATATTTGCGGTAAAACTGCGCTGACAATTCCGGCACACCGGGGTTTTCGCGAAATGGATTCATAATCCGAATACCATCGGGGAGGGGTGCCGTGTAGTGAATTTCTTGGTTAAATTGGATGACTTTTTCGGCGAAGAGCATGAAATATTAATAAAACATTATGGAAATAACGAAAACACGTCATTCTGCTACAACTAAAATTGGAAAGAGTTGTTCATTTTAATTTGTTATGGCTATTAAGCGTTTGTTTGTTATTGGGGTCAATTTGTTAACCACGGCTTTTACCTTTGGTTATCACCTTCTTGTCAAAGGCGCTGATACGATCATTCAACCCACAGATAATATGGCACAAGATACAATTACACACCCTTTTCCCAATTTTGATTTGAAAACCCTAGATGGACGTACTATACATACGGCTGATTTTAAAGGAAAAAAGATCATTATCCTTAATGTTGCATCCGAATGTGGCTATACCCCACAATATAGCGACTGGCAAAAATTTTACGATGCCAATAAAGAAGATGCGGTTGTACTTGGTTTTCCGTGCAACGATTTTGGTGCTCAGGAACCGGGTGGTGCGGATGAAATTCAAAATTTTTGCCAAAAAAACTATGGCGTCACGTTTCCTATTTTAGAAAAAATAAGTGTCAAAGGCGACGATCAATCACCTGTGTATCAATGGTTGAGTTCGCCGGATCAAAATGGCTGGAATGATGCCGTACCGTCTTGGAATTTTTGCAAATATTTGATAGATGAAGACGGTAAACTCGTCCGTTTTTTTGGTAGCAATGTAAAGCCCGATCATCCGTCGTTTTTGGAAGCATTGGGGCTATAGGGGGACTCAAATAATGCACCTGCACCGCGCTATTTATCTCCGATTTTGGTTGCCCATTTATAGGGTATTTGCCTTGCGTTATGTCCAAAAAACACGACAATGGCGTTCGCATGGTATCCAATTAGAGGTGCCTGCGGGGGTGTTTCATCCCGGTATTTATTTTAGTACACCTATATTTATGAGTTTTTTGCAACACATTGATTTTCAATCGAAAAAAGTGTTGGATATAGGGACGGGGAGTGGCGCATTGGCCATTTTTGTGGCAAAAAAAGGTGCGGTAACAATGGGTGTGGATATTAACCCATTGGCGGTTGCAACGGCTCGGAAAAACACAGCCTCGAATAATTTATCGTTTCCAGTCATCGAAAGCGATTTGTTTAATGGCGTGCCTGAAGGCCAATTTGATTACTTGTTGGTTAATCCGCCTTATTACCCCAAAGAAGCCAAAAATGATACTGAAAAAGCCTTTTTTGCGGGCGAAGGTTTATCGTATTTTACCCGTTTTTTTGTGGAATGTCGGCCATTTATTGCGCCCAGTACTACGATTTGGATGATCTTATCGGAAGATTGTAATTGGAATTTTATAGTGGAACAGGCGC
>JAAFHO010000046.1 GCA_013297575.1 Chitinophagales bacterium | reverse complement strand
CAGCCTCCTGCGCGTTATCCAAACCAATTTTTTTAATTTGCGCAACTGCATCTTCCGCGCCACTTTTGTGGGTTTTTGTTTGGTAACGATCGTCGATATAAGCGCGCATAATAGCGGAAAGTGCCGTGTAATAAGATTTTACTTCGCCTTTTTGCCACAGTTGTTGTTGTTCCAATTGTTCCAATTTACGCATCGCCAACTCAAAACCCGATAGTTGTTGGCTGCGGAATAAGGTGTTTTTTTGTTTTTTGCGCCTCGAAATCCAGTACAGCAATAAGGCCAATACGGCCAATCCGCCTAAAATCCAGGCTATCCAAATATAATCTGTCCAATTGGATGTCTCGCGGTGAATATCTTTTACATCGGCCATATCATTGAGATCGGTAGAAGGCACAGGTGTGGCGATGATTTGAATCCGCAAAGAATCGGAGAACAAAGAGGTACCATCGCGCAGCACCACTGTTAAAGGAGGCAGCACCATGGCATCGTTAGCCTCGAAGGCGATCAATTGTACATCGTTTCGCCAACTATCTTGTTCTTTTCTCCAACCAGATCGAGCCAGTATGTTTTCGGGCGATAGTAGTGCTTGCCAGGCAGACAAATCCAGCGTATCGGGATCGCCACCTACGACTTCCACATGCAACATAAATGGCTCGCCGGTTTCCACCATAGCACTATCAAACCGTGCGGTGACGGTGGATTGTGCTTGGGAAACATAAGCGCAACAAGCGAGTATGAAGCAAATGAATAGGCGCATTAAATGTTGAATAGTTGTAACTGTTTAGGGTAAGTACAAAATTGGACACGGATTTGAAAGGTTAATGTTTAAAAACAGAAAAATCCGTGTCCAATCTCATTACTTGTGCGAATCATGGGTTGTATTGCTTACTTTATCACCCGAATCTTCATTTTCACATCCGTAACCGGACGGTCTTGAGCACCCGTGCGTACCGCAGCAATTTTATCAATAATATCCAAACCCTCTATCACGCGACCAAAAACGGTGTAATCGCGGTCGAGCATAGGCGTTCCACCCAAAGCTTTATAAGCGGCGCGTTGCTCTGATGAGTAACGGAAACCACTTTTTTGTGCTTCCAGTTGGTTCAGCATATTACCCTCAATTGGGCCATTGCCTTGTACAATATAAAACTGCGAACCGCTGGATGCCTTTTGCGGATTGCCATCGCGGGCAGCAGCGAGCGAGCCTTTTACGTGTACCAACGAATCTACAAATTCGGCGGGAACTTTGTAGGTAGGGCCACCGAAACCAAGCGATTGGCCTGGTTTTGCATCGCGAGAATTGGGGTCGCCACCTTGGATCATAAACCCTGCAATAACGCGGTGAAACAACAGATCGTTGTAATAACCTTCATCGGCAAGTTTCACAAAATTATCGCGGTGCTGCGGCGTAGAAGCGAACAATTCCGCAATCATTGTGCCTTCTGTCGTTTCAATTTCGACCAAACAACGCTCTGGTGCAGTTACTTGAATCACTTGTTTACGGGTTACTGTTTTAGAACCAGCGGTTGCTTTGAGTACGACCGTAAAATTGCCAGAGCGCATATAACGGTGCGTAGGGCTTACTTCGGTAGAAGCAGGTGTTCCGTCGCCAAAATCCCATTCGTACTTATCGGCTTTTACCGTAGTATTGGTGAATGCGACCTTAGCCGGAGCGGTTACTTTTTGAGTAAGTGTGGTAAATCCTGCTTTCGGCTTAGCCGCACAGGAAGTAAGCATCAAGGCGATATAAAGGACAGATGCAAATGTCAATAGTTGTTTCATGTTAATAGATATATATTTAATTGATTCTACAATCCTAAAAGATGCCCCATCAAGTCCTGCTTTGTCCGCAAATAATCTTGATTTTCAGCATGTGGCGCAATAACGATGGGAATACGCCCCACAATTTCAATTTCCGATTTTTTGAGCGCGTTCACTTTATCGGGGTTATTGGTAATCAGTTCTATTTGCCGGATACCTAAGTCATTGAGCATAGCAATAGCGGCTTCGTACTGCCGGGTATCGGCTTCAAAACCGAGGTGCGTATTAGCATCAATGGTATTGAGGCCCTCGTCTTGAAGGTTATAGGCTTTGAGTTTATTGATTAGGCCAATGCCACGTCCTTCTTGCCGAAGGTAAATCACCACACCACCTTGTGCGGCAGCAATTTGCATAGCCGCATCCAATTGTTCTCCGCAGTCGCAGCGGCGCGAACCAAACACATCGCCCGTCATACATTCGGAGTGAATACGCACCGCCACAGGCAATGCAGGGTTGAATCCTTCGCCCACAAAAGCGATATGCGGCATAGGATCGTTGGCATCCTCCGAGTAGGCGTACATTTCAAAGTGGCCATATTGGGTAGGAATGCGTGCGCTTGCCTGCTGCCTCAATGTGGCGCGTAACCTTATATCAGACTTGATTTTTTCTGGCACTGTGTAGATCAAAATGGCGTACTCACTTCCTGTATTTGGGAAATGAGCCGCAAAAGTACGCAATTCTAACAAATTTGTAGGAAAGTGGTTCTAAACACCTAAGAATTATCGTCTATAATGGAAAAAGAACAATCAAAAATACAGATATTTGTCGTTCGTTTTGATCAAACATACACTATACTATTATTATGCGTATCACCCACCTGCTTTTCGTACTTTTTGTGGCACTTAATGCCCATGCACAAACCAATTTTTACCTCAGCCATCCGGCAGCCGTAAATATCCTAAAAGGTAATTACAACCCCGCCGATTATGCCGCATCGCAGGCCATAACCGATCCGCTGCTCATTGCCTCGGAGATACAGGCACGTATTTCGCCCGATAGTTTGAAGGCATATATCACGCGTTTGAGCCAGTTTGGTACGCGTAATTCAGGTGCAGATACCGTTTCCACTGCCACGGGCATAGGCGCATCGCGCAGATGGATCGAAAGCAAATTCCAACAATTTGGTATGGAAAATGAAGATCGTTTACTGGTGGGCATGTTTCAGTTTGACCAAGCCATTTGCAATATGGGCCGACATAGTAATGTAATGGCTATATTGCCGGGCACAAACCCTACAGCCAACGGAATTATCCTTATAGAAGGCCATTTTGATAGCCGTTGCGATGTACTTTGCGATGTCAATTGCCCCGCAGAAGGTGTAGAAGACAACGCCACAGGTACTGCTTTAGTGATGGAATTGGCGCGTGTAATGTCCAAATACTCTTTTCCCAATACACTGGTATTTATGGCTACTACTGCCGAAGAGCAGGGGCTTTATGGAGCGGCAGCCTTTGCACAATACGCCAAAACCAACGCCCTACCCATTCGTGCGGTATTGAATAATGACGTAATTGGAGGTGTTATTTGCGGCTTAACTTCCTCGCCACCATCTTGCCCGGGTGTCAATGATGTGGACTCTACTTCGGTACGGCTGTTCTCCTCGGGTGGATTTAATTCGCCGCACAAACAATTATCGCGTTATATTAAATTGCAGTACAAAGAGCACCTTTTGGCCACAGCACCTGTGCCAATGTTGATCCGTATTATGTCGCCCGAAGACCGTACAGGCCGTGGTGGCGATCATATTCCATTCCGAGAACGCGGTTATCCTGCTATGCGCTTTACCGCAGCCAATGAGCACGGCGATGCCAGCAATGGCCCCACTTACACGGATCGGCAACACACCTCAGATGATGTTTTGGGTTTAGATACCGATGGCGACCAAGTAGTGGATTCGTTTTTTGTCCAATTTAATTATTTGGCACGCAATGCCGTTATTAATGGTAATGCCGCCGCTTCTATTGCTCGGGGCGTACCCGCACCAGCCAGTTTTAGCGCTACTCGCTCGGGCAGTACCGTCACTGTGGATATTGCCAACCCGATAGATACGGGCACCTATCGCATTGCTTTGCGCAGCACGACTAATGATTGGGACACTGTTTATACTTTAACAAATTCGACCTTAGGTTCTTTCCCGTGCAATGCCACAGGAGGACTATATGTTAGCATTGCTTCCGTAGATAATACAGGAGTGGAGAGTTTGTTTAGTATCGAAAAAATAGCCACCACCTCTGGTAGCACCGAACTAGGGATAGGCGATGAACAACCTAATTTCAAGTTATTACCGAACCGTCCTAATCCTTTTGACGAGGCCACTTGGATTTCTTTTTTAGTAGAACAAAAAAGGGATCATAAAACGGCCATCGTGCGCGTGAGCGACCGCGAGGGTAGGATTTTGATGGATACTCCTGTCAATATTCAACAAGGAATGAATGAGGTGCTTTATACCCACGGCTACGGAGCAACTGGGTTATTGACCTGTACTTTGATGATTGATGGGAAAGTGGTAGATGCTATAACTATGGTTTTTGCGATGTAGTATCATCATTTATACAAATCGAAAGTGGATGGCATTACGTTTACTAAACCTCCAAGGGTTTAGTAAACGTTCGCAGGTATTCATAAAAACCCTAACCCATTATTCGCATCAGTTATTTAAAAACATCAATACCTACAATGGGCTGCTTGCGATAATATGCTTTACCCTCTGGGTTATTAGGCTTCACATTTACGTCTTTTTGTACTTTAAATCTTATGCCTTGGGCTGAATACTCCACCATCCAATATGCGCCATTTTGAGTAGTCGTAAAAACTAAAGCGCCATATACTTTTTCAACATCGGATAATTTGCTTGCTCCAAGGACAATGCCATCTGGGGTTTTTCCTTTAAATGGAGGCGTTAGCGAAATAGTCGTAAAGTATTTCTTATTGTCTGGTTTTATAGCATTGTAATCTTTATAATCAAAATAGAAACTAATACCCTTTAAGGGGCAGGTCATTTCTACGCTAAAAGTACCATGGTCGATACTGGAGCAATCCTTGGGATAACTTTTTTTAATGTCTTCCAAATTCGTTTTGCCCATTACTACCTCGTCAAAACCTTTGCCGGGATAAATGGTACTCACTGCTGACAAAAGTGTTGGAGGCGTAAAAACGGGCGTATCCGGCTCCGGTCGATCTTTTTTTACCAGTTTGGGCAACAAAAAATACAAGAGCAAGGAAAATACCAAAATACCGCCACCAATATAAAACCAATTGGTTGCCGATGAAGCACTACTTGTTATAGGTTCGGGTACAGGTGTAGTTACCGTTTTTTCAACGGTTTTTCGGGTCGTACGCGTACGAACAGGCGTATCAGTTGTGCTTGCAGGCATGGGAGAGGGTATTGCTTCTACCGGACTTTGGCTGCCTTGAGGAGCAATCGTCGGTTTATTTTTGACCTGATTCTTTTGGATGGCCGCCTTTAAGCCATCAAAAACACTTTTATAGGCTTGGTCGCGGTTTTCCCATAAGGTAATTGCCATTCCGTCCTTGGGTAATGCTTGCAGGCTGGCCAATTCTGTGTCTTCCCACCCACAAGGTTTTAAGATCACCGGAATGACCGTGCAAGTATGCGCTTGGTGCCGCTCCATGGCCTCTTTTACCTCTTTGCCATAAAAATAATCAGAGGCTAGCGAGTTGGCACTCACTAAAAGCAAAATAATATCCGCACCATGCAGGGCGCGTTTGATGCTATCTTCCCATACCTCACCACCTACTATTTCACCATCGTACCAAATTTCTACACCCTTATTTTGCTCCAATGGGCGCAAAAAAGTACGTAATTCCGTCAAAAAGTCTATATCTTTTCGAGAATATGCAATAAATACGCTGGTTGTCTTTTCTTGATCCATATTAATGTAATTACTTCGGCTCTGTAGGTTTTGTGCATAAAAATCGTATTACGTCTCATAAATCTATGCACAAAACCTACCGACGCTCAGTATACTTGCCGGAGCATTATTGAGCAGGTGTCTCGACCCACCATTCTTTACCATCCCAAAAATTATCCCAACCCAAGTGACGGTATTTTTTATTAATTTCTACTTCCCGTTCGCCATAAGAGAAATCAGTTAGTATATCGTTGGCAATGGCAAAAAGATCGCGGGCAAAAAGCACGGGTTTGGTCGTTGTTTTGTTTTTGTAACTCCCCCAATTGCCATCAAAAACATATCCGGCGGCTTTGGTTGGCGTATCGGTTGAAAAATACCACGACTCCGCCTCTCCTTTATCATTGACCGAAAAATCCAATTTAAACGTACCCAAAAATGCACCACTGGTATTGAGTGTGCTATCTTCATCAAAACGGAATGTGCCAGAAAGGGTATAAGCATTTTTCAGACCCATATTAGCCAGATCCAACGAGTCGAGATTGGGGTCGATAAACTCAGATACTCCCGTAATTTCGATCAATCCCGCAAAATCGGAAACGGTATTTTTATACCTGTTTTTACCTTTTATACGATACACCGATGGGTCGTTTATGGTGCGTTCAGCATCGGTAAAAATGAACTCGATGCGATAGCGATCGGTGCCATAAAAACCATTATCGGGCCATTCCTTTACCAAAAGAGTCTTAAGATCGTAGGCGGAAAGTAGGGTTTGTGCTGCTGTTTTGTCCAGTGGTTTTATAACCAATGGTTGCAAAGGCGCATTGGTATCGGCCCGAAGGGTATCAATGGCTTCTTTATGGGTTTGGCGCGCCATGGCTACTACATCAGTGCTCGCAGTAGCGGTTTGGGTTTTAGGCGCACTTTGGCAATGCCAAAATAATACGGCCGCAAGGGTAATAGTGATGAATTGCTGCATGATTATTTTTATTTTTAAATGTTATTTTCAATTTAATGCTTTGATTTTCAATATTTTAAAATTTTTAACCTTGGGTATAAGCCAATAATTATCCATTAATTTGCGCCAAGATACGTTTTCCCAAGCCAATATAAACTAACATTTCCGCAATTAAAAAATTACCTACCCACGACAGCCAAGTTACTGTAACATACGTCTCGATGGGTTTGGTGTGAAAAAAGTAGTACATCGCATAACTTTCGGTACGCAAACTCATAGCAGCCAAGGTGACTGCAAAACTACGGATCATCATGTCGGTATGCGCTAACCAACGCTGTTTTTTTATCTCCCACCACGCCAAAAAAGTAAGCACCCACCACAAGATACTTTGTAGTATAAAACCTGTTTTTGCTGGTAGCCCAGCGTTGGCATAATAACCCAATACTAATCCAGATGGCGCGGCAAGCAAAAGAATGGCAAGTATATAAGTTTTTCCAAGTTGGCGGTGCAATTTTGGGTATTTTCGGTGCAAAAATGGCCAAAATTGCCATAATCCAGCAAAAATAGCCACTAAACTACTAGAAATATGGATATAGAAAGCCCATTGGAAATCCACCTTTTGCAATACACTATCGGGTTTAGTGCCCAAAAAACCATCTGCATATTCAAATTTAAAATAGGGCAACACCTCGCCTGTCATAACGCCTGTGAAAAACAGTACGACTATGATAAATAGGAGGGTTGGGAGGTTTTTTAAGCGCATTTTGGTGTGGGTAATATTGGGAATGGAACTACAATAAACGATTCAGAAAAGGACACAAAAGTAAGAAGAAGTACGAATCTGCCAAGCAAAAAATTGGTTTAAACAGCATAAGTATTTGGAGAGGCTCCGCATGCATACAACGGATGGCATCAAAGTTCACGCTACCATATCCCTTAAATAAAAACACCCCATCAAGTACAAGTTGACTGGGGTGTTTTTGTTTGTTTTTTTAAGGCATCAGCCATATTTCGTATTGGAATATGCCTTTCAAATTAGTTTTGCAGGCTATTATGGGGCCTCATTTCTTCACCAAGCCAATTGATATTCCAGTCTTCCTTTGGGAGCAATTGTTTGGCTCTTTTTGTAAATCGGCGATAAATAGCAACTACTGCAAATCGTGGAGATTTTTTCCACAAACGGACAAATTTAGATTTTTGTGTTTGCATGATTAAAAAAAATTAAAATACGATGAATAAAAATGGTACTATAACTGTACTAAATGTTTGATTTTCATAGTATTAACGTATTCTATTTAAAAAAAGTTTCAATGAAATGTTAAATTACAGAATTTTAACACTATTTTTTTCAATATACCCAATATCAGAACAATGAGTTACCTTTGCGCCTCAATTGCGCTTATTTAATCAATATGACTCAAACGCTATCCATTGTCATCCCCGCATATAACGAGGAACGTACCATTCACCGCATCTTGGATAAGGTGAAATCGGTAGAATTAATAGGTGGGATGAAAAAGGAAATTATTATCACTAATGATTGCTCCAAGGACGATACCGAAGGCGCCATCAAACGCTATATGGATGCCAATCCTGAATTGAACATCCAATACCGCAAACACGAACAAAACAAAGGTAAAGGTGCTGCGTTACATACTGGTATCCGCGAGGCTACTGGCGATTATATCATTGTACAAGACGCAGATTTGGAATATGACCCAGAGGAATACAATATTCTGCTCCGACCAATACTCAATGGTTTTGCTGATGTGGTGTATGGTTCCCGCTTTATGGGTGGCCGCCCACACCGAATTTTGTTTTTTTGGCATAGTATAGGCAACAAGTTCCTTACTTCTTTGTCTAATGTAATGACCAACCTAAACCTGACCGATATGGAGACTTGTTACAAATTGTTCAAGGCCGATATTGTAAAAGGCTTAACATTGCAGGAAAATCGTTTTGGTTTTGAACCCGAAATAACAGCAAAAATCAGCCGAATCAAAGAAATTCGTATTTATGAAGTAGGTATTTCCTATTACGGACGTTCTTATGCAGAAGGTAAAAAAATAAGCTGGAAAGACGGTTTTCGAGCCATTTATTGTATTTTGAAATACAATATTTGGAGTAAATAAATTTCAATTAACATAAAATAACATACAAACTATATATGCAATCAGATGTAGCAGCAGTGGATGCACTCGCAAAATCATACAAAGACTTATCTGCCGAAATTGGTAAAGTGATTGTCGGACAGGATGACGTGGTACGTGCGGTCATCATTTCATTGTTTTCTAATGGACACTCCCTGTTGGTAGGTGTTCCGGGTCTTGCAAAAACGCTTTTGGTGAGTACCATTGCAGAAGTGCTTGATCTTAATTTTAAAAGGATTCAGTTTACACCAGACTTAATGCCTTCGGATATTACCGGTTCTGAAATATTGGATGAGAGCCGTAAGTTCCAATTTGTGAACGGCCCTGTTTTTGCCAATATTGTTTTGGCCGACGAAATTAACCGTACGCCACCAAAAACACAAGCAGCACTGTTGGAAGCCATGCAAGAGCGTTCGGTCACCGTGGGTGGCCACCGTCACGCGCTTCCAGCACCATTTTTTGTACTGGCAACACAAAACCCGATTGAACAAGAAGGTACTTACCCGCTTCCCGAAGCGCAATTGGACCGTTTTATGTTCAATATTCCTTTGACTTATCCTACTTACGAACAAGAAGTAGAGGTGGTAAAAAATACGACTTCTTCGAGAAGTGTAACCTTGAACCATATCCTTAATTCAGAGCAAATTTTGGCTTATCAGCAATTGATTCGTAAAATTCCAGTAAGCGATAACGTATTGGAATATGCGGTCAATCTTGTATCCAAAACCCGTCCGGGCAGTGCTCGTGCTACTAAAGAAGCCAATAACTACCTCAGTTGGGGTGCAGGGCCTCGTGCTAGCCAGTATTTGGTATTAGGCGCTAAATGCCATGCCGCCATCCGAGGCAAATACGCGCCAGATATCGAAGATGTGCAAGCAATTGCCAATTTAGTATTGCGTCATCGTATTGTGCGCAACTATAAAGCAGAAGCAGAGGGCGTTACTGAAGAAAATATCATCGAAACGATGATGTAAGGGGCATTAGAGATAAAAATTAACATTAAACGTTGAACATTTTAAATATTTAACGTTTAATGTTAATACCAAAAAATCCCAATAGTACCGATTACATGGCAAACACACAACAAGATACAGATCCCACCGCTAAATCGCGCAAAAGCGATCATATTGAACTGGCTTTTAATAGTCAGGTACAGCCTAATGCAGTAGATCACAGGTTCTATTACGAACCGATGCTTTCTGGACATCCCAAACCGGGGTCATTACCAACTTCTCCTTTCCTTCAAAAGACGCTTCATGCCCCGATTTGGGTATCTTCCATGACCGGAGGTACAGAATTGGCCACGATTATTAATCAAAATCTTGCGCGTGCGTGTGCGGAATTTGGTATGGGTATGGGTCTGGGTTCTTGTAGGCAGTTGTTGTATAGCAATGAGCGTTTAGCCGATTTTGATGTGCGCGATATTATGGGCAGTGATTTGCCTTTGTATGCCAATCTAGGGGTAGCGCAGATCGAGCAATTGATCGAAACAGGTGCCACCGAACGAATCTCGGATATGCTCTCCAAATTAAGGGCAGATGGCTTAATTATCCATGTAAATCCATTGCAAGAAGCCATGCAGCCCGAAGGCGACCATTTTAACCGACCGCCAGTTGAGATCGTACAGGAAATATTGGAACGCTTTGATTGTCCGATCATTGTAAAAGAAGTGGGTCAAGGTTTTGGCCCCGAAAGCCTGAAGGCATTGCTACAATTGCCTTTGGCGGCTGTAGAATTTGGAGCGGCAGGTGGTACCAATTTTGCTAAACTGGAACTTTTGCGCAGCGATGCTACCAAACAAGAAATTTTTGGCCAAATTGCGCTGGTAGGTCACACTGCCGAAGCAATGTTAAACTGGACGAATGCAATTGTAGATGAATGGGGTATCCACGAAATAAAAACAAAGCACTTGATTATTTCGGGGGGAATTAATAATTTTTTAGACGGTTTTTACCTCACTCAAAAATCAAAAATACCGGCAGTGTATGGACAAGCGAGCGGTTTTTTGCGCCATGCACGGGGCGAGTATGATGTTTTACAAAAATTTGTCAAAGCACAAATTGAAGGACTTTCGTTGGCACATGCCCTGCTGAAAGTACGTTAAGGAAAGAGATTTATTATGAAATTAAAGAAAATTCACTTGCTTTTTCCTGTTCTTTTTTTAGTTCCTTGTTTGTCTTTCTTTGGGCCTCAGGAACTTTACAATGATCCGAATATCGCTGATCCGATAGCAATAGCGGCTTCTTATCCAAAAGATTATTTTATGGCTCCTATCAATGATCCGCTCTTGGTAACGGGTACATTCTGTGAACTACGACCTGGTCACTTCCATTCGGGCTTAGATCTAAAAAGTAAAACTGGTGCGGTAGGCCAGCCTGTTTTTGCGGCAGCGGAAGGTTATATCGATCAAATAAAGGTACAAGCAAGCGGTTATGGCAATGTATTGTATATCAAACACCCCAATGGTTATACTACTGTGTATGCTCACTTGGACAAATTCAGTAGCGCAATCGCCGCTGTCGTTAAAGAAACACAATACAAACGCGAGCGATTCGAGGTAATCATCGACTTTCCTGCCGATAAATATAAAGTCGGGAAAGGCGAAGAAATTGGAAAAATGGGCAATAGCGGCGGTAGTACTGGGCCACATTTGCATTTCGAAATCAGACAAAATGGCAAAGCACTCAATCCTTTGCTGTTTGGTCTGCCTATTCCGGATTCCCGTAAACCCGAAATTCGAGATATGAAAATCTATCACCTCAATGAAAACCGCGAGGTGATACGATCTGCACCTTTTCCTATTGAAAAAAGATCAGATGGTGTCTATGGTATCAAAGGTGGGGTGGATACTTATATTGCGGGTGCTTGGCGGGTAGGGCTTGGTGTAAAAACGTATGACCAAAGCGATGCCCTGCGCAATGATAATGGCGTGTATGCAATATCGGTATATGCGAATGGTGCGCTTATTTACGGTTGGACAGCCAATACGCTTATTTTTGATGAGACCCGATATATAAATGCGCTCTGTGATTACACTGCCAATAGAAAATTTGGCGCTTGGTTTTATGAACTCTTTGTTGCACCGGGCGATAAATTATCCATGTACGATCAAACGAGTGCGATGGGTGCTATTCCTATAAGTGTCACACAAAATACAGATGTAGAAATAAAGGTAATGGATGCTGCTGGCAATATTTCTTCGGTAAAATTTGGTTTGCTACGCAGCGAAAATATGGAGGCATTGCCTGATGAACCGTATCAATATTTGTTTCCTTGGGCAGAAGAGAACAGTTTTGTCAATGGCGACTTTTCAATGTCTATGCTCAAAGGTTCTTTATACGAGGATCTTAAACTCCGCTACCATACCACACCCGATGAAAGTCAAGGTGTGTATTCCGCGATTCACCATATCCACGACGACAAAACACCGATACATAAATACTACGATATTGGTATCATTCCTAGCAATATACCTGTTGAACTGCGCTCAAAAGCAGTAATTGCGCGCTGCAATAATAAAAGACCAGACAATTGTGGAGGTACTTGGAAAGGGAATAAATTGACCACTCAAGTCCGGTCATTTGGTGATTATTGCGTCATGTTGGATCAAGTACCGCCTACGATTACACCTGTTGTTTTTGACGATGATATGCGCCGAAAAACGGCCATGTCGTTCCGAATTAATGACAATTTTGATGCCACCGATCGCGCTGATGATCTAAACTGGCGCGGTACTATTGATGGTACATGGGTGCTTTTTGAATTTGATGCGAAACGTAATCGCCTTACACATACTTTTGATGGTCGTATTGGCCCCGGGGAGCATACTTTGAGGCTGCTGGTAAAGGATGATAAGGGGAATGAAACAGTTTTGGAACGGGTTTTCAAAAAATAAATGTAGATTTTGACCTAAGTATCGAAGTATGACACATGGGTATTCCCCGACACTCGTGTGTATTCCCCGACACTCGTGTGTATTCCCCGACACTCGTGTGTATTCCCCGACACTCGTGTGTATTCCCCGACACTTAGGTCGTGGGCTACTTGTTTTTCAAATACGCATTGGCCCAATCAATAAATGCGTCCACTTCTTTTTGATGCTCGTCTAACCATTTTTGGGTAGGATCATCGGCCATAGACTTGACAATAAAATAGCTCATGGCCTCTGTATGGCCTGCTTCGTGCATGGCTTTAAAAAATGGTACATAGAAATTTGTCCATATAGTAGGTTTGTCTTTTGCGTCTTTCGACACCGTTTCCATCATTTCAAATAACCCCGAATTAAGATGGAATACATCATTACCTAAACATGTTTCAAGTTCTACGCCAAGAGAATCTTTCAAAGCTTTTTTCTTAATCGCTGATGTGGCTGGATATAAAGACAAAAGCATATCCGCGTCTTTAAAATCACCTTTTAATAGTTCGGAATTAAGGTCGAGTTGCATATTACCCAATGCATCGGACTTTACATCAGTATATTGTTGTTGTATCAAACCAATTGAGTTTTCAGAACGTTTAGTATCATTCTCCAACAATAAAAAATAGTATAAAGGCAGCATCACTTTTGTTTTTTGCCCTTTTTCTGCCTCCAAAAGCCCCAAATAATAGTGACTAGAGCGATGACTCGAACGGAGCAATACCGATTGCTCCATACTTTTTATGGCATTATCGTAGTCTTTTTGACTAGTATAAGCAATGCCAAGGTTAAAGTGCAGCATGTTTTCATCGGGGCATTTATCCAATCCTTTTTTATAGGTTTTGATCGCTTTGTCTGTTTTTTTATCAATATCGTAAATATTGCCCATCATCGTATAGGCTTCACAAATTCCACCTTTATTGTTTTTAACGGTCTTTTCAGCCCATTTGAATGCCTGCTCGTTATCGCCTAAGGCTAAATAAGAATTGGCCAGTTCGTACATTGCATTACCAAATTTAGGATCAATGGCCAAAGCCGCCTCATATTTTTCGATAGCACCTTTATAATCTTGATTATCGTGTAAGGTTATGCCCTCTTGTACCAATTGGATTTCGGGCGTTGTTTTGTCTGTTTGGGCAAAAAGTCGAGAACTTGTAATCAATACAAAACATAAAAGAGTAAGGGAAAATTTGTAGTGCATAAATTTTATTTTTTAAATGTAATATATTTCATGGATCAATTGAATGATGCCTTGCATGGTATAAAACTTTTATTTTTATAAAATTATTGCATTCCTTTTTAAAACCATTTTGCTAGTTTATAAAAAAAGCATACAAACCTTTTTACCTTTGCTGATATAACAATACGAACACTATGTCAATATATTACAAAACAATACTCTGCGCCCTGTTTACGACTATTTTTTCCAACCTCGGCAGGGCTAATGATACGGAACCAATACCATTTAATGGAGTAACTACCTTAGTCATTGCTCCTGATATGGCTGGCAAAGTGACCTTTCGAGTGGATATGCGGAATGAAATAGTCGCTCCTGACGGTGTTTTTTTTTCTGCCAATTTCTTTATAACGATTGGTTTTCCCAATTGGACATTCTTGCCTATGTGCGATCTTGGGCAAGGGATTTGGGCTATTTCATTTGTCAATGTTCCTCCCGGATTATACCAATATAAGTATGTAAATGGCATTTCCCCGTCAGTAGGTTGGGAGTTTCAAGCCTCGGGTGGGCCGTGTACCAATCCTGCTGACAATAATAATCGCTTTGTTAACATCACCGGAGACGTTCAGACGGAAGGCCCTTTTTGTTTTGAAAGCTGTGATATGGTATGTACTGGCAATGTCGCAGTAACACCTAATGATATGACCCCGCCTACCATAGATATGCCTGTACCCAATGACGTAACCTTGGAATGCGACGATATTGTACCACCACTCGCTGCGCTAGATGCTTCCGATGCATGCGATGCCAATGCCACTACAACGACAGGACTACCCACCCAAACATCAGTACTAATGGGCTGTGCCGGTAGAATTCTAACGCGAAGATGGACAGTAACCGATTGCGCAGGTAACACGACCACTGCCCAACAAAAAATTACCATAGCGGATACCACACCACCCGTATTTTCAGTACCACTGCCCGCTAATATTACAGTAAGTTGTGGTAGTGTACCCGCCGCAGTGCCTATTCCCGCTACGGATGCCTGTGATCCATTGGTAACCATGTCGGCGGCACCTATTGATAATACTGCAGGTTTAAACGCCTGTGGTATTGGCCAAATTATACGCAGTTGGACCGTAACAGATTGCTCTGGCAATACGGCAACAGCCACACAATCCATCACGATAGTGGACAATACGCCTCCAGTAATTACGCAAGCGGCACCACCAAATATCACCATTTCTTGTGAAGACCTGTTTCCTTATACGCAGCCACTTACCGCATCGGACAATTGTACATCAACCATCACAGTAACCAATATTCCAACAGATAATATTCAAGGGTTTAGTATCTGTGGTACAGGACAAGTGATACGCACATGGAAAGTAACCGATTGCGCTGGAAATAGTACCACTGTCTCCCAAATTATTACGGTTACCGATTTTAAGCCACCCGTTTTTGTAGGTACTTTGCCTACTACTCTTTCATTGTCTTGTGAGGCTACCTTGCCGCCGTTACAGCCATTATCTGTGACAGAAAACTGTACGGGATCTATTGTCAATTCTAATTTACCTACCGATAATACAACGGGGATCAATACTTGTGGAACTGGTCAAATTATCAGGACTTGGACTGCTGTGGATTGTTCGGGCAACTCAGCCTCTTATACTCAAATCATCAATATTATAGACAATACCCCACCAACAATTACAGGAACAGTCCCCCCTGATACTACACTTAATTGTGGGGCTCCAATACCAGTGGGACTGCCATTGTCAGCAATGGACAATTGCTTGTCTGCACCAACCTTTACTTCCACGCCGCAGGATAATACCTCCGGACTAAGTACTTGCGGAACGGGTCAAATCATACGCTCTTGGTCTGTCACAGATTGTGCCGGAAACACATCGGTGCGCAGCCAAATTATTACAATTATGGATAATTTAGCCCCTGCTTTTACCAATACACCCAGTAATATCAGTTTATGCCCTGGCAGTCCTGTACCGCCTATGGCAGTCCTGAGTTGGACAGATAATTGTAGCAACGCAACCGGTACAACAATAGGTATTGAAACCATCAATGGTAATAATATCACCCGAACATGGACACAAACGGATGCCTGTGGGAATACCGCAACAGCAACCCAAACAATTCAATTTGTGAATGCTGCTACCGCTAATATTGGCAACGACAAGACTATTTGTGCGGGTCAAAACATTACGCTTAACCCTAATTTTACTTCAAACTTAACCAGTTTTCAATGGAGCAGCAACGGTAATGGCACCTTTTCCAACCCTACTATTGCCAGCCCAACCTATACGCCGGGCAGCACCGATTTAGCCAATGGCAGCACCCAACTGATCTTCTCGGCAACAGGAAGCGGCGGCACATGTAGCCAAGCAGCCGATACTATTTTATTTACTTATGCAACTATTCCAACAGCAAATGCAGGTAATGCACAAACGCTTACTTGCCTTAATACAACTGTTACACTTCAAGGCAGCAGTTCTATTTTGGGTAGTAATTTCTTATGGACAGGCCCCGGCATTAACTCCACCAACCAAACGCTCCCCAATCCAATAGTCAACCAACCCGGCAATTACAC
>JAAFHO010000458.1 GCA_013297575.1 Chitinophagales bacterium | reverse complement strand
TTTCCGCTATACAGCAGAAGGTATTTGGGAACGAGATTTCTCGTACGCCATCAACCCCGATTTTAAAGCGGAAAAAATAACCATTACGCTTTCCGAAACCACACACGAATACACTTTGGCTACAGAGTTCCTACAAGTAGTAGTGGCCAAAAACGGTCTAAAAGTGCGTATTTTCGACTCAGAAGACCATCTTTTGCACGAAGACTATGAAGGATACAGCGCACAACGGACCATTATGCAAGGTTGGAACAAAGTTGCGTTAAGTAAGGTTTGCCACCGAAAAACGGTCTTTTATGGCTATGGCGACAAGTCGAGTATTGGGGCTAATTTGCATGGAAAAAAATACGAAAACTGGTGTACCGATTCTTTTGCTTTTGGCGAAAACACCGATCCATTGTACCGTGCTATCCCATTTTTTTATGTCGTCCAACAAGGATTAGCGCATGGTATTTTTTTGGATAATACCTACCGAACCCATGCAGATTTTGATACCGCAGATACAGGGGAAATGACTTTTTCTGCCGATGGCGGCGAACTCAATTATTACTTTATTCACGGCCCCAAACTAAAAGATGTGGCCGCTCAATACCATTTACTGACGGGAGTGCACGATCTGCCCCCGATTTGGGCATTGGGTTACCACCAGTGTCGCTGGAGTTATTACCCTGCCTCAAAAGTAAAAATACTGGCCGAAACCTTCCGACATCTAAATATTCCTTGCGATGCCATTTATCTCGATATTGATTATATGGACCGCTACCAGTGTTTTACTTGGAATACAATGCATTTTCCAGATCCAAAAGGTTTGGTAAAAGAACTCAAAAATCTTGATTTCCACACTGTTGTGATGATTAATCCAGGCTTGAAGGAGCAGAACGATTACTCGTTTTATAAAGAAGGCCTAGAAAAAGGTTATTTGTTAAAAACGGCTGACGGTGCAGTAGCCAAAGCACCAGTTTGGCCTGGTTTCTGTGCATTCCCCGATTTTACTAATCCTGTAGTACGGCAATGGTTTGGCGAATGTTACCGCGAATTATACAACGAAGTAGGTGTGAGTGGTTTTTGGAATGATATGAACGAGCCTGCGGTGTTTTATATCAACAATAAAACATTGCCCGACCATATTTTGCACCATTACGACGGTGACCAATGCAGCCACAGAAAAGCGCACAATGTATATGGTCTATTAATGACCCGCTCCTCTTACGAAGGATACCAACAATTGCAACCAGATAAGCGACCGTTCCTACTGGCACGTGCTACTTATGCGGGTGGCCAACGGTTTTCGGCCATTTGGACAGGCGATAACTGCGCGAGTTGGGAGCATCTTCAAATAGCGAATATTCAATGCCAGCGGCTCGCTATTTCGGGCATTTCTTTTTGTGGTACCGATATTGGCGGCTTTGCGGGCGATCCCGATGGCGAACTTTATACCCGTTGGTTACAACTCTCCGTCTTTCACCCCTTGATGCGCACCCACTCTATGGGCTACCATACGACTGGTGATGCACTAGATGATGCAGCAACACTGGAACTGGAGAAGAGTAAAGCAGGTACGACAGAAATGGACGGACAAGAACCTTGGTCATTTGGTGAAAAATGGACACAGATTGCCAAATCAGCCATTGAATTGAGGTATTGTTTACTGCCAATGCTTTATACTGCATTTTGGCTGCTACGCGAAAAAGGACAACCCATCTTACGGCACCTTGCTTTTGAAGACGAAACCGATCCAAAACTATGGGATCAAGACCGCGATTTCATGTTCAGCGAGCATATTTTGGTCAGCCCTATTATACAACCAAAAATCCAAAGACAGATGGTGTATCTACCTGCTGGCAACTGGTATTATTTTTGGAGTGGCCAGCAATACAATGGAGAAGTGTTTATTAATGTCCTCCAAGACCAAATTCCGTTTTTTGTGCGGGAAGGCGCGGTGACGGTCACCTACCCTATTCGACAGCATACAGGCGCACCAATTGATGAAATTACCTTTTATTGTTACTATAAAACTGGAAAAGAAATTTCACATTGGTACGAAGACGAGGGCGAAGGAAACGGTCATAAAAACGGCAATTTTGTGCTAAATTCTTTTTTAACGGAAGGCGATGACAACAAATATACCCTAAATTGGGTAAAAAATGGCAATTGGTCGGCTATTAGCAGAAAAATTAAGGTTTATTTGATAGGATTTCCTACTTTTGCGAAGCAATGTACTATCGACGGCAAAGAAATGCCGGTAAAAGAGATCCGTTTGCGTGACAAATCTTTATATACCATCACCACCGATTCAGATTTTAATTCTATCTCATGGCAAGAGAAAAAAAACTAGACTGGAAAAGAATTAGCTACCATGTACTATTTTGGGCTGTTTATATTCCCCTCAATGCGACCTTCGCATGTCTGCTTCAATCACTTGAAATTTATCAATATTTTTGGCAGGCTTTAACCCAAGAAATGACTATGACCGTGGTTAAAATGGGCTTAGTGTATTATATATTTTATTTTGTGCTGCCCACTTATTTGGAAAATAGCCAAATCCTTAAATTAATACTCGCCAGCCTTTTGGGTTATTTCGTGACCGGAATTATTTACCGTGCAGTAGAAGGCTATATTTATCTGCCAACATTTTTCCCACAGGTAAAACCACTTTTTTGGTCAGGTGATGCTTTATTATTTGCCTATTTTGATATTTTTATCACAACCTCTGCAGCGTTGTCGATCAAAATGATCAAATTGAACTATCAGAAGATTGAGCATGAAAAAGCATTGGTGAAAGAAAAACTGAGCGCTGAATTAGATTTTTTGCGTGCTCAAACTAATCCTCATTTTTTGTTCAATACACTCAATAACTTATACGGATTAGCCCGAAAAAAGAGCGATAAAACACCAGATGCCATCCTGATGTTGTCCAAAATTATGCGCTTTATGCTGTATGATTGCCGTGTACCTCGTATTCAGGTAGGGGGAGAAACAAAGGTGATTCGCGATTATATAGAATTGGAAAAACTGCGTTATAATAATCGTTTAACTGTTGTTTACGAGGAAGATTTGGATAACCCGGGTACATTAATTGCGCCTTTGCTTTTGTTGCCTTTTGTAGAAAATAGTTTCAAACACGGCGCACACTCCTCTACGGAAGCAGCGGAAATACGCATTAAACTATTCCTAAGGGATAGCCACCTTGATTTTAGGGTGGATAATACTTTTGAAGCAGATGGAATTAGAGCCGTAAAAGACCCCAATTCTAGTGGCATTGGTATCCGTAACGAAAAGCGGCAATTGGAACTTATTTACCCTAACACCCATCAATTAGATTTTGAGGAAGATGGAAAATGGTACCATGCAAGGTTACAAATTGATTTGAGCGGCGATAATTAAAACCATCCTGCAGCCGCTTTACTACTTACTTCGATGTAACAAAGCACCGATCATTCCCTTTAATATCGCCTTTCTTTCGTCGGGCGCATTTACTTTTGATAAGGCATCAAAAGCCAAATCTTCGTATTTTTTCTTTTCTGCTTCTATCAAAGTGGGTATATTATTGTGGTCAAATATCGTACGAACGGCTTTCACCTTTTCCTCTTGTTCTAGCGTATTTTCAAAAGATAAAAGTTGTTTTAAACGCAAAACATCGTCAGCACTCGCCACTTCTAGCGTTTTTAGCACCAGTAGTGTCTTTTTATTTTGGATAATATCACCGCCCACTTGCTTTCCAAAAGTAGCCGGGTCACCATAAGTATCCAATAAATCATCTTGAATCTGGAAGGCTATACCTGCTAAACGGCCAAAATCGTATAAATATGCAGCATCTTTTGCATTAGCACCGACACTTAGTGCGCCCATTTCCAAAGCGCCACCCAGCAAAACGGCCGTTTTTAATTCAATCATTTCGATATATTCTTCGATACTGACCAATTCCTGCGTTTCAAAATTTACATCCATTTGTTGCCCTTCGCATACACCTTTTGCAACGCGGTTAAATACCTTTAACACAGCTGGTATAGCAGATTGGTTTTCCAACGCTGCCAAATGCTGATAAGCAAAGATTAACATCACATCACCACTCAAAATACCTGTGGTTAAGTTCCATTTTGTATGCACCGTGGGTTTCCCTCTTCGCAAAGGTGCAGCATCCATTATATCGTCGTGGATCAACGAAAAATTATGGAATAATTCTACAGCCCAGCCAATATGCAATGCTTGTGGGCCCGCACCATCACCAGCCACCAGTTCAGCAGCCATCAATGCTAATGCAGGACGTAAACGTTTGCCTCCTAATGATAAAATATACGAACACGGTTCATACAATGCCTTAGGGGCTAGGGGGAATGCATGTTTTCCAGCGAAATCTTGTAAAAGATCGATAGCGTTATTGAGTGTGAGCAAATTATGTTTTTTGTTTTACAATAGCTAATGCGAGCAGTGGGTTAAAGATTATAAACGGTTGATCTCCAATATGTAGTCATACGATGACTTGGAGTCATCGTATGACTACGTATTGGAAATCAACGGAGTGCATTCGCCCATTTTTCGCACAACTATTTAATGACCACCGCCTTTTTTACTAAATTTTTCAATAGCGGCTTTAATATGTTCTTTCCTATTTTCGGGATCAGGGTGCGAACTTTGAAATTCAGGAACGCTCCTGCCTCCAGAGGCTTGCTTTAGTATTTCCATCACACCAATCAGCTGCTCTGGATCATAACCGCATTGCATCATAAATAATACGCCTAATTCATCACTTTGCAGTTCTTGGCCACGTCCGTACTTCAATTGGAGCATATTGGCCACCGATTGCGCTAAATAGCCACCATTAGGATTTGAAGGATCATAAGTTGCCATTGTTACAGCGCCTGAAAGCCCTTG
>JAAFHO010000463.1 GCA_013297575.1 Chitinophagales bacterium | reverse complement strand
TGGTTGTTACGGCGCACTGACCGCCAGTAAAAAGATCTTTTTTGTACAAGCAGTACCTGCTATTTTGGCGTTGATTTTTACATTATTGGCATAAATTAATGGATCAAAAAATAACAGTAATACGCGTTTCGCCCGCTGAAGTGCTCGATTTGCAACATATCGGGAAAGCGACTTTTACCGAAACATTTGCTTGGTGCAATACCGAGGAAAATTTGCATAATTATTTAGCATCCAATTTTAATACCGATAAACTGCTCGCTCAAATCAACAACCCCGATTCCGAGTTTTATTTTGCTGTATCTGGTGCGGAGATCTTAGGTTATTTGAAAGTAAATTTAGCAGGTGCGCAAACCGAATTACAGGATGCAATAAGCCTCGAAATAGAACGGATTTATGTTCTAAATGCATTTCAAGGTAAAAAAGTAGGCCAAATACTGTTTGATAAAGCACTACAAATCGCCAAAACTTATGGCAAGGAATATTTGTGGCTGGGTGTTTGGGAGGAAAATACCAAGGCAATTGCTTTTTATGAAAAGAATGGTTTTGTGGTTTTTGATACCCATGAATTTAAACTGGGAGACGAAGTGCAAACGGATTATTTGATGAAAAAGCAGATTTACTGAACGTCCTTTATGGTTCATTTTTGCGCCATGTTTGGAACTTTCACTTGCTTTTTATACGTTTGTACCCTAAATTATCACCTCAAAATATTAACAAATGCTCCTCACCATCACCTCTACACACCAGCCAGCCACCGACTTAGGTTACCTCTTGGGTAAGCATCCTGGGCGTATGCAAGAATTAGAACTCAATTCGGGTATTGCGCGTATGTTTTATACCGAAACTACTTTGGAGCGTTGTACCGCTGTATTGCTGTTGGAAGTAGATCATGTTGGATTGGTGCGTAAAGAAGGCAACGATACATTTGCACTCGATCAATACGTCAACGATCGCCCTTTTGTGGCCTCATCTTTGGTGGCCAATGCCATAGCCAAATGCTATGGCGGTGCCATGAACGGTCATTGCAAAGACCGCCCGGAACTGGCCCAAACGGCCATCCCATTGGAAACCAAAATTGCGATCGTGAGCGCACGTGGAGGCGAAGACATGTTGTGCCGCCTATTTGCACCATTGGGGTACAGTATAGAACTGGAACACCACCCCTTGGATGAGCAATTTCCTGAATGGGGCGAGAGCCGTTATTTTACGCTTACACTACGTAACACCATCACAATCAGTGCTTTATTGACGCACCTTTATGTTTTGTTGCCTGTATTGGACAATGAAAAACACTACTATATTTCGCAGGAAGAATCGCAAAAACTGCTGGAAAAAGGTAAAGATTGGTTGCCTTCGCACCCCGATCGCGAACTAATTACGCGTCGTTTTTTGAAAAATAAAGCCCATTTGACGCGTTATACCTTGGATATGTTGATGCAAAATGATCCCGTGTCCGATGATCCACTGGGTAAAGAACCCGAAATTGTTGCTGCCGACAAACCACGCCTCCACGATCAACGGTTGCTGACGGTAAGGGATGCGTTATTGGAAGCGGGAGCAGCATCTGTATTGGACTTGGGTTGTGGAGAAGGAAAATTGATCAAATTGCTCCTCGAAAAAAAGCAGTTTTCTCGAATATTGGGTATGGATGTAGAGCGTCGGGCATTAGAAATAGCGATGCGCAAACTTAAATTGGATGCTCTTCCGGTGCACCAACAGGAGCGCGCAAAACTTATTTATGGCTCTCTTTTGTACCGCGATCGCCGATTGGAAGGTTTTGATGCAGCCGCCATTGTAGAAGTAATTGAACACTTGGATCCACCCCGATTAACCGCTTTTGAACGCGTGGTATTTGAATTTGCCCGCCCTAAAACAGTTGTCATCACAACACCCAATGCGGAATATAACGCCATTTACGGGATGGAGCCGGGTACAATGCGCCACAAAGACCATCGTTTTGAGTGGACTAGAAGGGAATTTGAGCAATGGGCAAGTGGTGTGGCCGACAAATTTGGGTATAAAGTAACCTTTACCCCCGTGGGCGAATCAGATGAACAGCGCGGCGCACCTTCTCAAATGGGTGTGTTTAGTTCCTAATACACTAATCGTTCATCCATAATTCAGCAGGCCGATCTACTGCAATTGCTAATTGGGGGTTAATAATCCGTTCTTGTTGCGTAATACTTTCTTGATGCACTGCTTCCAAAAACAAAGAAATAAATTCGGGACTTAATTCATTTTTAGCAGCGCGCCTACTCAATGCCTCGCGCATCGCACGGAAACGCTCGGGTTGTAACACAGCAATATTTTTATCTTTCTTAACTGCTCCAATTTCGCGCACCAATTCCATCCGTCGACTGATGACATTGATCAATTCTTCATCCAAATCATCCAATTCTGAACGGAATTTTTCAATTTGTATCAAATAATCTGGATCACTGGAAGTCGTATGCCGACGAACCAATGCTGCTACCATTTCTATAAATTGAGGTGGCGTAATCTGTTGTGCAGCATCGCTCCAAGCGGTATCTGGCGTAGGATGAACCTCTACCATCAGGCCATCAAAATTGAGATCATAGGCTTTTTGAGCGGTTTCTGCTAAAATATCCCTACGCCCACAGATATGCGAAATATCGCAAATAACCTCCAAATCAGGAAATTCTTGCATCAAATCAATCGCCATCTGCCACCGAGGCAAATTGCGGTATTTGGAATCACCATAACTCGAAAATCCACGATGAATGGCCGCAATACGGGTCAAACCAGCCTTGTACATCCGCTCAATTGCGCCTACCCATAGTTTGTAATCAGGATTGATAGGATTTTTGATGATTACTGGAATATCACAACCCGACATCGCATCGGCAATCTCTTGTACTGAAAAGGGATTAACTGTAGTACGCGCACCAATCCAAAATGCATCAATGCCATATTTTAAGCAATCATATACATGGTGTGCATTCGCTACTTCGGTGGTGACGGGCAGGCCAGTCTCTTCTTTTACGCGTTTTAGCCATTTCAGTCCGGGTGTTCCAATGCCCTCAAATGCACCAGGACGTGTGCGTGGTTTCCAAATTCCAGCGCGGTACATCTGGATACCGCTTTCTTTTAAGCCGTGCGCCGTGGCCATAACTTGCTCTTCTGTTTCTGCTGAACATGGCCCTGCAATAAGGATCGGGCGGTGGTGGTCAAATATGGGAGTAAATTTCATTTTCAATATTTTCTGAAACAACAAAAAATAACACTAGTTTGTTGTACCTTTTTACTTTTTTAAAATGGAAAAAATTTTATAAATGCATTACCGTACTGATACGGTGATGCAAAGGTAATACGATTATTTTAATTGAGGTAAATTTTTTTTGCAACGAGTAAAGTGGACTTCGGAGATGCTGTGTAGGTGGAGCTGAGTGGCGCAGAACGAAGAGCCATTAGGCTCGGCATATATTGTAACGGCGGATTTCAATCCGCCACAATGTTACCCAACCATTAGAGAGCCGTAGGCTCGACACATATCACGTCATTTAAAATATTAAAAATGTCAATTAATTATCCAACGCCTGCCCAAACTGTGCGCTAGTCCGCCGCCAATACGCCGCTAAGGTATAACCCGTGATCAAATCCCAAATGCCCCACCAAGCAGCGATAAGTGCCATTCCGCCCAATCCATCAAAAAAACGGAAAATAAGTAATAATCCAAGGGCTGTATTGTGGATACCCGATTCAAAAGCCAGTGCTCGACAATCCAATTCTGGTAAACGGAACAATTTGGCCAGCCCATAACCAGCACCCAAAGCACCCAAATTATGTACCAACACCAGCACAAAAATATATCCGAGGTAGTTGATTACATTTTCGCGATTAGCCAATACTGCCAATACCAAAATGGAAAAGAAAATAAGCAATGCCACACGTTGTACCCACGGGCGTATTTTTTCGGTAAATACCGTAAATCGAGCATGAATGAACATACCTAATAACAAAGGAATAACGATCAATTGCACAATAATCCAAGCCATTTCGCCCAAACCAATACTAAAACTGCGCCTCAACTCTTCGGAACCGGCGATATATTTAGACCAAAATAAGAAACCAGCAGGCGTGATAAAAGAGGCCGCTAGAATAATAATAGCGTTCAGTGTAACGGATAATGCGATATTAGATTTGGAAAAATGCACCAAAAAATTGGTCATATTCCCCGATGGACACATACTCACCAACACCATACCCATCGCAACACTGATCGGTGGTTTAAAAAGATAAATCAAGGCAAGGGTAAAGAGCGGAAACAACAAATATTGAACCGTTAAACCCACAAAAACGGCCTTGGGAAAACGTACTACTTGTTTAAAATCAGATAATTTAATATCCAATGCCACACTAAACATCAGGAAGGCCATGGCCATGTTCAGGACAATAAGTTGGCTGGGATCAAAATGGATACGAAGCGTGTCAACTGGGTGCATATTTGTAAAATTTTGCCCCAAATGTACTCGTTATTACAATATGCTGCTTTCCTTTGTAGGATGAAAAATCGATTTTTAGTTTTGTGGGGTATGATATTTTGGTCAATGAGCCTGCAACATTGTACTGCCCAGCCCACGCATTTGCCTGATGCAGTAACTAACGCGCCACTTTCCACACGTTATTGGAGCAGCCAACCAGCAGATAGCCTGATATTTGTGGAGAAGATACAGACAATCACAGGAAATACGCTGAGTGATCGCATACTTCAAGTAGCACAAACCTTTTTGGGTACACCTTATATATCACATACACTGGAAATTAACGAAAAAGAACAGGTCGTAATAAATTTAAGGGGGCTAGATTGCTGGACTTTTGTGGAATC
>JAAFHO010000457.1 GCA_013297575.1 Chitinophagales bacterium | reverse complement strand
GCCCGCTTTGGTGTGATTCGGGCGATTCCGCCCCGATGAAGGAATCGCCCGCATCACACCAAAGCGGGCTGGAGAACTTCTTTTTGACGATATTGTTCACTTACCCAACATGCAGGAAGAGCACGATATTTTCATAAAAGTACTTAAAGCCTTTGTTGGTGACGAAAATGTATTGAATATCCGCGATTTATTGGCAGAAAGTACCCGCGACGAGGATAGCAAATACGAAGTAATAAATAAAATTACTGATTTTGAGGAACTACCTTATTCTTTTATTCCTCGATTGGCAAGCCTTTCGCCAGAGCAACTAGCCGACACACTAATCACAGGCTACCTCGAACCCGAAGATCGTATTCTTTTCGACCCTATTCCCAACCTGATCTTTACCCGCGACTTGGCCGTGACCGTAAAAGGCCATGTTATTATTACTAAAGCCGCGAAAGAAGCCCGGTTTAGGGAGAACTTCCTTACGCGATTGATTTTCAGTAGCCATCCCGTTTTTCGCCGCCTTAAAGCAGATGGTAGAACAGTAAATCTAAACCGAGTGGACAAGTTTCCGCCCAATAAACGCGGAGAAACCGTGAGTATCGAAGGTGGTGATGTAATGATACTCAATAAAGACTATTTGCTGGTGGGTGCTTCTGAAAGGACGAATAATTATGCTTTTGAATGTTTGAAAAATCATTTATTCGATCGGGGAATCATTAAAAATATCGTTCAGGTAAATATTCCTGCCGAACGCGCTTATATGCATATTGACACTGTATTTACACAAATCAACCACAACCATTTTGTTGCGTATAAGCCAATTGTACTGGATGGATTGGGTTCGTATGTAGATGTACACCGTGCTAATGGCGAAGAAGTGGAATACCCCTGTTTAAAAGACTTTTTGTTAGCGGAAGTAAACCCAAATATGGAGTTTATTTGGGCGGGTCGAGGCGAAAGCCCATACCAAGAACGCGAACAGTGGACAGATGGTTGTAATTTGATTACGCTCAAACCGGGTGTGGCTATCACTTATGATCGCAATCCTGTTACAGAGCAAGCCTTCAAAGAATTTGGGTACAAAGTGATACGCGCCGAAAAATTGCTGAAAGATATAGAAAGTGGGAAAACAACGGCTGAAAAAATAGAAAATACCATCATCACAATTCCATCGAACGAACTTTCTCGTGCACGTGGAGGTAGCCACTGTATGACTTGCCCGATTGAAAGGGAAGAAATATAAAGCGCGTTAGCATCTGGAAATTTTACTCTTTTTTCCTTCGTAACGGCATAAGAAAGGACACAGCGCACTCACTTAGTATGCTGTGTCCTTCTTTTATTACAATTCAATGATGGAAATTATCCCTTCTTTTCCGTCTTCACCACATTGCCATTGGCATCAATGGTGATGATTTCGATACCAAGTTCTTTCAATCCTGGCATTACTTTTTGGGAGTCTCCAGCCATAAACCAGCCTAAATTAGCGGGTTTAATTACCTTTTTTGCTACTTCGCGGGTATCTTTAAGCGTCAGTGCGTTTACGCGCTTGCTGTAAGTTACCCAGTAATCGTCATTAAGGTTATAACGAACGAGGCTTCTTGCGCTGCCATTTACGGCTGCATTAGTTTCCCACATTCCAGACATACCCATTACTGTATTCTGCTTTGTTTTGTCAAACTCGGACTGTGTCATTTCCTTATCCGCTACAAAAGTATTCACCTCTTTAATGATTTCTTGGATACTTTCTTTGGTTTTATCGGTTTGAACCGGCGCAAAGATCATAAATGGACGTTGTCCTTTTGTATTTTGGATAAACGAACCCGCTCCATAAGACCAGTGTTTGTCCTCCCTGATATTGAGGTTGATACGGCTGGTAAAATCGCCGCCCAATACATTGTTCATTTGCTCAATGGCCGTCTCATCCAATTCTCCATATTTTTGAGCCAGATAACCCGACATAATCATACTTTGTTGGCTTTCAGGGCGATCGATCAAGAAAATTTTACCGTTATTTACCGTTTTAACTTCAGGAATTACTTTTTTAGGAGCATCACCTTTTTTCCAAGTTGCAAAGCGTTTTTCTAATTTTTCCACTACTTCTTTCATCGTGATATCACCAGTAACAACGATGGTTGCGTTATTGGGATGGATCCATTTATCATAGAAAGAACGTACATCGCTGGTTGTTAAAGATTGAACGATATCTTCTTCACCAGAGCCGGACATAGGCATTGCGTAAGGATGATTTTCGCCATACATTAACTTTGGCGCAACGCGCATTACCATGCTTTGTGGTTGTTTTTTCTCGTTTTTGATTCCACTCAATTGTTGATCTTGCAAACGTTTGAAATCGGCTTCTGGGAAAGCAGGATTTAGAACAATATCAGCCATCAAATCAAGACTTGGATCGAGGCTTTGCTTGAGGGTATTCAAGGTAACATAGGAATAATCCAAGTCGCTGGAAGTATTAATACTCGCCCCCAAGAGTTGTAATTCTTCGCTAATTTGCAGAGAATTACGCGTTTTAGAGCCTTCATCCAACATATTCATGGAAATGGAAGCCAAGCCGAGTTTGCCCCCAAATTTATCAGAGCAATAGCCCGCATCAAACATCATACTGGCCACAAGTGTTGGGCTTTCTGTACGGCGGGTCAATATTACTTTCATTCCATTTTTAAGAGTGGCGCGTTCGACAACAGGAAATTTTGCCTCTACATTAGCGCCCAATGGTGCTATGGCAGAACGGTCTGCCTCCGTACCCGAAGTGCTGTACTCTGGGAATGGCGTACAGGTAAGAACAAATTTACCGTCAGATAACCAGCGTTTAGCGGCATCTTGAAGGTTTTTTGCAGTAGCGGCGTTATATACTTTTAGCATTTTTTTGTAGTAATCGGCAGAATTACCATACACTTCATTGGATGCCAAAAGGTCGCTTTTCCCTCCAAAACCACCAATACGCTCTAATCCTTTGATAAAATTGGCGAAATAAGCAGATTTTACGCGTTTCATTTCTTCCGCAGTAGGGCCATTAGCCAAAAACTCAGCCATAGACTCGTTAAGTGCCTTCTCAACTTCCTCCATCGTTTTGCCCTGTTTTACGCGCGCACCTACATACACATTACCTGCTATTTCGGATGGGCCAGCAAAACAAAACACGCTTGTACACAATTGTAGGTCATATACCAATTTTTTGTACAAACGACTGGTTTTTCCAGTACCTAATACATCGCTCACCAAATCAAGGTATGCAGCATCATTACTGCCCCATTCAGCGGTATTCCAGACCATAACGATCTGTGATTCGGGCACACGATCTTGGAATGTAGCGCGGGTTTCGCCTGTTCGCTTTGGGATATTAACCCCAGGGCGCGTAAGAGTTGGCCCTGATGGGATATTGCCAAAGTATTTTAGCACTTTTTCATAAGCAGCATCGGGTGTGATATCGCCTGCAATGACTAAAACTGCATTTGCTGTACCGTAATAAGTTTTAAACCATTCATGTACATCTTCTAATTTGGCGGCGTTAAGGTCTTCCATTTCACCAATAACGGTATGCCCATAAGGGTGGTGTGGTGGGAACATTTCTTTTTGAGCAATATCCCAACCTTTAGCATAAGGCTGGTTTTCGCCTTGACGCTTTTCATTTTGTACTACACCGCGTTGTTCATCGAGTTTTGCCTGATCGATAGCACCTAGCAAATGCCCCATACGATCGCTTTCGAGCCAAAGTACTTGATCTAGTGCATTTACAGGCACATTTTGGAAATAATTGGTGCGGTCTTCGTTGGTTGTACCATTTAGATCGGTAGCACCAATGGCCTCCATTACCTGAAAATAATCTTTGTTGTAATGCTCCGAACCATTAAACATTAGGTGTTCAAACAAGTGGGCAAAACCAGATTTGCCCCATTTTTCATTTTTTGAACCAACATGGTACCATATATTAACGGCAACAATAGGTGCTTTGTGGTCCTCATGGACAATCAAACGTAGCCCGTTTGGCAATACAAACTTTTTATAAGGAACGTCGATGGCATCAGGATTAAAATCTTGTGCCGACAAAGAAGTACACATTGATACAAATAAGAGCAATGCGAACAATTGTAATTTTTTCATGCTTTAAATTGTGATGGTTATTGACTTGAAATCAAGTGCGAAATTGAAAATAATGTATTTGTAAGGACATTAGTTTGGATAAAAGGTTGAAATTTATCGCTAGACGGCTGTCACCGTGGACATAAAGTGCGTTTGGCGATAAATGATTGACCGAACATCTTCAAAAGAATTAAATATCTGTTTAACAAATGAATACAGTTTAATTACCAAACTAAACAAATAATGTTTTAAATATGCGGGCAAACGTACAACAAACCGATTAAACAAAAGTAAACTAAATATTCAAAAGTGTTAATTGGATATTGAAAATGACTTTTTGTCGGCATAATAAGAAGTTAATCTTTAGCTAATTACGATTATTGGCACTACTTTTGCCGCTGAAATAAAGTTCAGTATATTCTCATACCAATTACATAATATTCGCATTTGCACAAAATGGTACAATTTGTAATCATTTTTTAATAATGCCTTTAATCGTCTATGACTATTCACCTCGATGTTGATAAATGGAGTTCTACTACATTTTATCGCTTCTTTGTTGTTACATTGCTACTTTTCATTGGTGTTACCACACCTTCGAAAGCACAATGTACGTTAATATGCACTGCCGATCTTCAAACATCCCTACCCGCTTCCGGTCAATTTACGATCCCAATTTCATTAGTATCCCCAACATCTGCTTCGCTTTGCCCCGGTGCTCTAGAACTTACAACTTGGAATGCCTCAGGTCAAGTATTGCCTAATAACACAATAACTTGTGCACAAGTTGACGAAGTAGTTCAAGT
>JAAFHO010000456.1 GCA_013297575.1 Chitinophagales bacterium | reverse complement strand
CAATTTGGCTCCGTTGAGCGAGTAGATATTTTTTCAGCCGTAGGGCAATGGGTGATGAGTTACCAAAAGACAGTGGAGATTGATTGCTCCTCTTTTGCTCATGGGCTTTATTTTATCCGTGTGAGCAATTATACGGGGGAGCAATTATGGACGCGAATGGTGAAGGAATAAACGGTTAAGATACTAATCGTCAGCCGCCTCGTCCCCCTCCACTTCCCCCTTTTTAGGTCGCTCTTTTTTCGCCTCTCTCCGATCTTTAAAAGTAATTTTACGCCATACACGCCCCACCCAAGTCTTAGGTCGCTTGGATTTTCTATTTTCACCTTCTTCCGTCGCGTCTTCTATTACGTCCAGGTCATCCTTGTCCGTGTCTTTTGTTTTTTTATAAACTATGGTGGTGGTGATGGTCGTCTGTTTTTTCTGTTCCTCCACTGTTTGGGTTTTAATATCCTTTTCTACTGTGGGAGGATATGTGAACCGCACTTCTACGCGGTTGTTGCATGCGTTGGCCACGGGATCGTTGCCGGGGCAGCGCGGCGCGGCAGATCCTATACCTTTGGCTGTTGCGCGACCGGCGGGCATCCCAAATCGGGTGATCAGTGCTTGATGGATCGTATCTGCGCGGGTCTGCGCCAGTTGCATACTGCCTTTGGCATCTGTATGTACCTGTATTTCAAACTTGGCTTTGATCCGTTGTGCAAATCGGTATAAAAACTCCAGTTCGCGGATTACCCTTGGGTCGTTGAGGTTGTTTTTTGCGTCAAAAGTGGCGTATTTGATTTGAAATTTTTTCTCTACTTCTAGCCGATTGAGCAATACAAAGGTATCGCGCAGGTTGGTACCCACGGGAATATTTTGGAAACGGTAACTCGTGTCGCGTGTGGTGTAATAGCCAGCAACATCGGGATAAATACGTATTTTGAAGGTATTTGGCGGTATTTTGTAATGGTATTGCCCTTTGGCCGAAATGGGAATCCGTACAATCGTCTGGCCATCGTTGATGTTGAGTTCTATTTCACCCCTTGTTATGGGCTTGCCTCTGCTGCTTAATATTTGACCACGCAAATGGGTCAGCGGCGTTGGGCGGGCAAATTCTGGCAGGTCGGACGAGAAAATATTCAGGTCTCTTGAGCAGGGGTTTTTAAAAGTATAAAAGGCTTTTTTCCCCGTTTCGGGAATCCAAGTAAATGCGTAATCGTTGTCCCCCGAATTTACTTTACAGCCTAGGTTATGGGGTAATGTCCATTCGTCCCACGCTGTTCCTTTTCGTTTGGACACAAAAATATCGGTATCGCCAAATGTGCCGTGGCCTTCACTACTGAAATAGAGGGTTTTGCCATCGGTACAGAGAAAAGGGTTGCCTTCTTTTTCATTGGTATTGATCTGCGCGCCTAAGGAGCGGGGCTTGCTAAATGAGCCATCCTCCTCCAACAGTGAATAATATAGGTCCGAACTGGCCTTCGAATTCAGGGTGGTTTTGCCATAAGATGCCTCAATAATGAGGGCTTTGCCATCGGGTGCAAACACCGCCCGTCTGAGTCCTTTGATTTTAAGGGGCAACTTGACCGGGGCATTCCAAGGCGCACTTTCACCGTATCGTTGTGCTATATATAACGACTGCTCCACCTTGAGCAACATCTGAAGGCCATCGGCGGTGAGTGACATGGGGGAAGCCACGTTATTGACCGAAAGCGTATAGTCTTCAACGGGTACCGACCAACCTGTGGGTTCGCGCGTGGTGCGCATGATCAGCACTTTGCCCTTGGCTAAACGCCGCGCAAAATATACCTCATTGCCTTCGTCCCACGAAATAGCACCATATTCCATAAAACGGGGTGTATTAGCGGCATCAAAAGGCATATAGTTCAAACTGGGTTGCCCTGCGCAAGTGAGGCACGAATCAATACGTGGCTGTTTGTTGACCTGAAATTCGTAATCGGCCAAAAAACAGACGGAGGTATCGGGAAAATAGGGCTGACACAAGCGCAGCAAGTCGATGGCTTTCTTGTCTTCATTTTGATGAAAAAGATAACTTGTTGCGTCCATCAAAAGCGTATAAGCAAACAAGCGGGGCGCCATTTTTGGTACAATTTCTTGCAGATCGCGATAGAGATTAGCATCTACTTGTCGGCACGAATTGGCCACCAACAAAAGGTTGACATAGCGGCGCACCAATTTGAACATTGCTTGTTTTTCAGTGGATAATTCCTGAATATTGCCTTTATCGGCCAATTCGAGCATATAATACAAGATATCAAAATCGAAAGCCGAATAAGGGTAATTTTCTTCAAATTCAATGGCTTTTTCTATTGAACCGCTGCAAAATACCTCCTTGGCCTGTTGGTGCCAGCAATCGCTGGATTTGTAGTGCCAGGGGTGGTCTTTCCTAAATTTATCAATGTCACACAGCGTATAATCGCGTTTAAAAAACTTCCAAATGGAGTCGCGCAGCACCCAAATCTGCTTCCAATTCTTTTTTTCCACCACATCCAAATGGTTGTTGATGATAGATGTGGCAATGTCATAAGATTTGGTGCGTACATTTTTATTGACCACCTCCGCTCGGGCGGCTTTCCAAGATTCTTTCACCCTTTTTTGCATGACAGGGACACGAGTAGCCACAGTATCTAAGATTTTTACGCTCTCCGATTTGCGTGCTATCGTAATGACCTTCCGCTGGATGCCTGCTTGCTTGGACTGTACTTTGCCCTTGCCCAGTTTTTCGGCTTTGAGCCGTAGTAATTGGTCTTTTGGGAGTGTTTCATATACTTTAAGTAAGTCGGTATATGCCGTATTAGCCTCAAATAACTGGGGTAATTGACGTGTTTTTCGATATTTCAAATCGAGCAATATCAACTGAGCACCGGGGCCATAAATGGAATGATCCTTAAATTCATTAGCAATTTTGGCTGCTTTGGCATCGTTTTTGCCAATATATGCTGCTGCTCCTCGGTGAAAACGGCGTTTGGGGGAACACGAAAAAGAGATAATAACGAGGGCTATTATCCAAAAGATACGAAGTGTGGGGTTTTTATACATTTTAAGAGGGTTTGGAGGGTGAATTGTGCAAATATATGAACATTAAATAAGTTAATAATCTTTTTTGCAAAAAAAATTTGGTGGGTAATGTTTTTGGTAAAATATTTGTTATTTAGCAAGTAAAAAACCAACTTTTCAACGCATCGAACCATGTAAAAGTTCCCAAAGCACCAAAATCATATCGTATATTTGCCATTGATTTACTAATGTCAAAATTCACACAAGGGCAAGATCGCTTTATAAAAGATCATTATAGTGCAAAAGAATTAGGTTTTGCGCTGGTCGGTTTAGTAGCCATCGGTATTGCATTATTGCTCTATCGCAAAACGAATATCAATGCGTTCGTTTATCTGGTGCTACCTGCTCTTATTTTAGGGATTATAACTAGCCTTATTTGGCCTAAAAAACCTTCTGCGTTTTATGGCCACAAACGGGTGTTTGTTTTTATATTTGGGATGCACGCAAATACTGTTTTTTGGGGTGGAATTTATGCTGTTATCCTATTGAGTATCAATGCTTTTGTGCCACATACAGAGCGGCGTAATTCCGAAAAAACACCTATTATAACAAGATCTAGCATGATAGGTAAATCCAGAAAAGAAAGGGACAAAAGACAGGCCGTTTATACCGTCGTGTTGAATGGACAAACCAAAGATTTTATTTTCGATCATGACATCTATCAAAAACTTGATAGTTTTAATTATTTATTGGTGCAATATAGAAGTGGTGCGTTGGGCTTTGAGGTGATGGAGGAGGTTGTGCCTGTGCGTTAAAAATTTTAGTTTATTTTACGTCGGTGAAAGTATATTAGGTCACCGTTATAATACTACTCAAACAAACAATCCATCGTCAAATCGTGTTGCACGAGGCTACCCGAGTATTCATTTTTTTTCAAACCAAAAGTAGTCAACATGGCGAGCCAAACTGCTTTTCGGGTGGTTGTCTCGGATTTAAAAGTACCTACTTTTTGACGCAATCTTTCGGCATAATCTTTCGTAATGGTGTATTGTTCGTTGCTAAATTTTATTTCAAAAAGATTAATCACATGGTCACGGCGGTCAATCAATAAATCTATTTGCGCCCCATTTTCACTTTCTTTACTACGCCATGCAGAAGATTGAGCGAAAACACCGCTGATACCCAACGCTTGTTTGATTTGAGGTACATGCATCAAACAGACTTGCTCAAAAGCATAGCCGCACCATATTTTATAAATAGGACTATCGGTTAAGGCAAGCCAGTTACCACTTTCTAAAAATTGGGTATTTTTAATAAATTTCAAGTAAAAAAGTGTATAAAAATCCACCAGTTGATACAAACTATGGCGAGTAGTTTTCTCAAAAGGTTGATATTTTCGGATAAAACCACTTTCTTCTAGTTCCTCTAAGAGTTGCGTTGTATGGCCATTATTGGGCATTTTTGTTATTTTTAGCATATCCGCTCGTGTAAGCCCCTTGGCTTTTGTGGCAATCGCTTCTACAATCGAAATATGTTGATCTGCCTTTGCAAAAAGGGATTGAAATAGATCGTTAAATTCTGTTCTTAAAAAGCCATCTTTCGTAAAACATTGAATTTCAATATTTTGCATTGGTGTCAGTGCGCCATCAAACGTATCTAAATAAAATGGCACACCGCCAACTGCCATATAATATTGTATAATTTGGTAACGGTCAAGGGCTGCATTTTTCCGTTTCAACAGGATTTCTGCCTCCCTCAAGGTAAAAGGCTCAAGGCGAATACGGGTCGTCACGCGATTGTGCAATCCGCCCCGATTATGAATCAAGGTATTCAACATCCAGGAAGCCGCCGAGCCACAAACCACCAGCATTATATCTTGCCGTGCCGATGCCCAAC
>JAAFHO010000455.1 GCA_013297575.1 Chitinophagales bacterium | reverse complement strand
CTCTTCGGCTTCGATACGTTGCTTAAGAGCGGCTCTTTCTGCTTTATCATTGGGGTTGTGCGACATTAGTTTTTGGGTAAATTTGATAATATTGAGATAATTGTTTTTGTGGTAACCAATTACTCTTTGTCTGCGAATAAACACACGCATGCTTTGTAAATGTAGTTCTAGCGCATCAAAATCGTTCATTTCATAATAGATTTTGAGTTGAAGTGACCGTGCCAGTAAATTATTGGCCTGATCTTTAGACTCAAATTGGGCGAGATGAGCCAATGCCTCGGTGTAATTGCGTTGGGTATGTTGGATACGTGCCAGATTCATTTGTATCGTAGAATCACGTAGTTTTTTCTCCAAAAACTGACCATATTCAGAAATGAAAAGACTTACCCATTGTATTTGCCCAATTTTGAGCGAAATACTCACTATGTTGTTGAATGCCATGTGCGATAATATGCCATTTTCTAATAAAAGATTGTTCTCAAGTCCCGATTGGTACAAATCTAGTGCTTCTTTAGCGTATTGTTTGTCCAACTGGTTGATTTTATAGATACAGTAATTGATACCCAGTAGATGCAAATTACGCTGCTCTTCTGTTGGCAGTTCACCTTGACGTGCAATCAGCATAGTTTTAAAATCAACAAAAAAATCATTTGCTTGCGGCGCTGTAAACAGTAAATAACAATAATAATATAGTGCTACTGCTGGAATTTCAAGTAAATCAGGGGAATGTTTAACGTGGTCTATCACAGATAATAATAAACCCGTGTCATAATCACTTTTATATACTGTTTGGTAGGCTAATGCCAAGCACGCTTGTCTTAATTTTCGCGCAATATAGGCAATATCTGTCTGAGTAGAAAGTTCTTGAAGGTTCAATTGCTCCGTTTTTCGTTGGTTTCCAGCGTATTGGTACCACTCAAAAGATAATTCTGCTTCCGCATCAAAATATGCAGAATGCCGGAAGGGTTGTTTTTGATTGGCATTTTTGGCAGAGTCAATGGTTTTTTCAAAATGTTTGTCTAATCCTTTTTCGCGATAAACCGTGGCCAAACGGAACTGAAAAGTTACTATATCTTTTTCCCGCTGCTGATATACGAGGTATGCCTCTAATAATTTAAGTAATTCGGTCATAAGCAGGCGCAAATGGGTGGCATCGTCTTGGTCAGATGGCCTATTAGATACTTTCTGAAGCCTTGGTCGTCCTCTTTTTTCTGCTGTAATGCTGGGTTCTGTTGTGTTTTGTAGCCATTCCAAAGCATCTTCTTGGATTGGAACACGCCTTTGGGTCAAACATTTTTTGTAGTAACTAAACAATTGTATCGGTTGAGATCGTCTATTGTGGAAGGGGGAAATCAACCATTGCTCGAACCGCTTTATCTCAAGGGGACTCAAGGTAGACAATAATTGCCAGAGCAAGGAATTATTCATAGTAAAAAAATATTGTTAGAAATCCTTAAAATTATGATTAGGTTGGCTCAAAATTACGGGAAATAAAAATATTTTGCCAAATTTAATTTTAAATTTATTTTTTATAAATAATTGAATATAAGTAATTTATGAATTTTACACACTGTTTTAATTTTACGAATTGCAAAAATAGTATTTGTTGTTCATACTCATTTAGCCGGACTTTTGTATCGTTGAAGAAAAATGGAACAAATACTTCAACACCCATAACATGATAAAATATTGTTTTAACACCGCTTTGATTATTTTACTTTTGGCATTGTTCCCCCTAGTGATGCCCGCACAATGCCTCAATTGGGTATCATCTTCTGATACTGTAAAAGTGCATGATTTTTCTACTAATGATGCAAATCTTTGGGCCGATCCCGCTTTTAAAGACCCACTACAACAAGGGCCACCAAATCTTGCAGAGGCAACTATACCCGAATTTGTATTGCAAAATACTTGTGGTGGTAGCCTAACTTTTTCTTATATCCTTTTGCTCGATCTCGACGGCGATGGAACTAAGGAAACTGCATTGACAAATACAAATCAACTGGCAGATGGTAAACTGTTGGTAAATAATGCTACAAATCCAGGCTATACAGGCACCGAAACGGCTACATTTGATAATAGACCAGTAGTTGCAAACCAGAAATATCGGTTCGCATTGCAGTCAATAATGAACAATGATTCTACTTATGCCATTTCAATTAAATGGGACAATATACTACAGCCCGGCGTTTTTACTGATGCACATTTGCCTTATGGTAATCATCAAATCATTCTAACCGCTACAAATGGAACAGTATCTAGTAGTAATGCCTATAATGTCCAAATAACGGATAACCAACAACCAACTGTTGTATGTTTAAATGGATTATCATTGAGTATGTTGCCTACGGGTAGTATCCAAATTTGGGCATCTGACTTTTTACAATACACGGAAGATAACTACTCACCAACACCATTTATCGTCATTGGTGTGCGTAAATCAGGAACAGGAACGGGATTTCCGCTGAATCAAGATGGCACACCTCAAAATTTTGTGGAATACGACTGTACAGAACTAGGTGAGCAATTTGTTGAACTTTGGGCAAAAGATCAATATGGTAATGCTAATTATTGTGAAGTGCCTGTTGAAATATTGAATAAAGGTTATGTCTGCGATCCTTTGTTAGCAATGAAATATATTCCGGCACTTACTTGTGCAGATGAAGATGTATTATGGCCGGATGTACTGGGCGCAAAGCTCCCGCTGAACTATCTTTGGAATACTGGTGCAACGACTCCAAATTTGACCTTTCTCACCGATGGCACCTATACTGTAACGGTTACTGATGCAAATGATAAAACGGTCACGGGTTCTTACACGGTGGTAGGTGCACCTACGGGTTGTGCATTGGTGACAGGTATTGTAGCAAAGGACACCAATGGTAGTTGTCTTTTGAGTCCCGCTAGTGATCCTTTGGGTGGTTTTATTGTACAATTTGAAGATGGACAAGACAATAAATACTATAACACTTCCAATCCCGATGGCACTTATCGGAAAAGACTTACGGCAGGTAGTTATACCGTTTCCAATTTGTTTCCAAATGACCTTTGGTCGGGCTGTCAGTCTTCCTACAACTTAAATTGTGGTCCCGACCAAAGCCTCATATTAGATTTACCACTCGTGGCCAATTACAATTGTGCTGCTATAAATGTTAATTTTTCAACACCATCTTTGCGTAGTTGCTTTGACAATACCTATTATGTAAACTATTGTAATGAGGGTACCGAAGCGGCTGTTGATGGCTATATTGATATTGAATTTGATAGTTATTTGTCAGTTTTAGGTTCCGGAATACCATATACAGCCTTAGGAAATAACACCTTTCGATTTGAAATTGGCAATGTTCCAATTGGAGGTTGTGGTAGTTTTGGAGTGGATGTTTTCCTTGATTGCGGAAGTGTTGCTGGTCAAACCCATTGTGCTAAAGCTACTGCTTATCCACCAGGTGATTGTTTACCTGTAAATATACTTTGGTCGGGCGCGAGTATCGAACTGAGTGCGAGTTGCGATAATGATTCGCTGCGTTTTACGATTACCAATGTAGGAACTGGCGATATGACGGAAGGAGTTGAGTATATTGTTATAGAGGATTTAGTAATGGTGCATCAAGGCAATGTAGGCCCACTAGCGGCAGGACAATCTATGGATGTTCTTGTACCATATAATGGTGCTACTTGGCGCATGGAAGTGGATCAAGTAGTGTATCATCCGGGCGCATCTAAACCATCAGTAGCGATTGAGTCCTGTAATGGTACTGTTTTCCAAACTGGATTGGTTAATGTTTTTGCACAAGATGAAGGGGATACTTGGGTCGATATAGAGTGTAAGGAGAATTCCAATTCGTTTTTAGTCAACCAAAAAATTGCTTACCCTACGGGATACGGCCCTGAACACTTTATTGAAGCGGAATCCTATATTTATTATGAAATCGATTTTTTGAATACCACTGCGGATACTATTAATACAGTGGTCATCAGGGATACGCTTTCCGAATGGTTCGATTTATCTACATTTAGTATTGGTGCGAGCAATTTCCCCTACACTTTTGAGTTTGAAGGGACTGGCCCAAATATTAAAATCACATTTACTGATCTGCATTTGCCACCAGTAAATACTCCAAATGTAAATAGTATCGTTGGTTTTGTGGGGTATTATCTTAAACTTAAGCCAGATGTATTGCTTGGAACTGATATATTGAATACGGCATACCTATATTTAGGAGATGATGACCCCATCGTGACCAATACTGTACAGCATAGGGTAGGGGACGATTTTGTTCAAAAAGCAATTTCATCGACCTCAACTTTACCTAATATAGCGGTGGATCTTGTCATTAGCCCGAACCCTTCTAGTGAGATATTGACCATATTTACAAAAAAAACCGGCCTTAATAAAAAATCAAATTTAGTTATTACTGATATGTTAGGTAAGCGTAAAGCAATAGTGCCTGCCAATGATAATAGTAAACACCAAATCAATTGTGCCACTTGGGCAAATGGTGTTTATTGGGTGCAGTATTGGGTAGATGGGAAAATAGAAAAGATAGTTAAATTTGTGAAAATATAATGGTACAATATTTTATAAGGTATTGTATCCTTATACTTAAGGAGTTTAAATAAAAAAAGAAGCCCTGCTTTTCAATCGAAAAGCAGGGCATTCTAATTTTTAACCTTAGTGCGAACTAAAATTAGCGGATTAAAGCACTGAGTGTATGATTTGGGAAAGATAATTATACCTAGATTAATATACACACTCAGTATAGGGGCGCAAAGATAATGCTTCTTCAGTGGTAAATTTGGAATAAATAAAATATTTTTTTTGGAAACCACCCTGCCTTACGACAGGGTGGAAAACCCCAAAAAACCAAATGAAAACAATCTACTTCTTTATCGAAACATCC
>JAAFHO010000454.1:786-4912 GCA_013297575.1 Chitinophagales bacterium | reverse complement strand
TGTAAGTGAACCCTCTCTACACTGTAAAGAAAATTTCTTTATTAATGAAATGCTACAATAATTGGGCAAAACAAGCCCCGTTATACCTTCAATTACAGGTTTTAAACGGCTATATTTATCCTCCTCAATATTTTGGAGATATTTTGGACAAAAAACGCTGATAGTGGTTTTAAACCGCCCTAACTCATCCGTAAATACCCACGGAATGGCATTTAATGCTGTTTGACTATCTTTACCAGTCGTGGTATCCTGATCGTATGCCCGAATGATAAAATTTGTAAAAACTGGAAGATTAGATTCCTGGATTTGCTCAGAAACCTGATCATAAAATGTTTTTTCTAAAAGTACTTTTGAAAACAAGTTATTTGATTGAATCAAATAACTCGAAAATGGTGGAATCAACGCGGCCTCCTCATTTTCATCGATTTGAAACCCTGTTAACTCATTTGGCAAACTCACCTTGCCTGCAATTAAACGTGAAAGGGGTTTCCTGTTTCCATTTTTATCTTTGAAAAGCGCGAGTTGGTTGGCATAACGATCAGGACCAACCTCATGAAGACTGCTAAAAAATTGAACAACAGCTAATTTTTGCAGGCCGGTCAACGAAGCATTAAAGTTGCCGGCGAGAATTTTTTCATATAATTTAAGGTCATTTACCAGATAATTATTTGTAGAAGCTATAACCTGTTTAATGGATGGAAATCTGTCAATCACAAATTCTGTTATTTCGAATCCAAGTAACCTAATAATGTCCCTGACTCCAGACACCTTGTCATTCATAATAATTTTATCGGATTGGCCGAAAGCCACTGACGGCGACAAAACATCTAACGAAAAACGTAAAAAAGGAATTTGAAGAACCTCGTTTTTTATTTCAGGTTCTGCCATACAAAGTTTCTCCAACCAGTCCAGGAAAAGCAGGTACTCGTGTTCCGATAAAGAACTTAATTTTTCGTTCCACGTACGCAGTTTATTAGAATCTTTTAAATGGTCAATCAACTGACTGACTTCATAACACTCTATACCTAAAAAACGTCTTCCCAGCGTTTTGGGGCTTAATTCCACATCTGGCAAGTATTTATTTATCCCAGTAAAAGCATGAAAAAAGCGAGGGCCTAATATATTGGAAAGCCCTGTCCTATCCCAAACCACTTCAGAGCACTTTGACAAAGTGTCCATTTCATTTTTAATGAACGCAATTTCATTGATAGCCTTTTTTACTCCCCGGTTGAATGCTGCATTTATTTTCCCTTCCTGCTGATCACTTTCGTCTTTTAATTTTGGAGTAAGCAAATTTAAATATGTGGTTAAAAATTGTCTTTTCATCGACACCTCACGCAACCACCTGACATGATAATATCCAATATAAAAAAACAAGTATTGATTCCATATATTTTCATGTAAAATGAACTCCCTGTCCGTTTTAGTCACAAAATCGCCATTCACCAAAAAAGGAAACTCAAACCGCTTATCAGAGGTCGGTAAATAGTTGAACAAAATCGCTTCATCTTTAGGCAAATGGACAATACCATCTCCATCTATTTGTGCCGCAAATGCCAACACTGTTTTGTCCAGAAAAGCTAATTTCTCCGGAATATTCTCAATTTTCTTACCCTGGTCATCAATGAATTCAAATTTTCCTTCTTCAACTTCGATACGTTCAAATTCTAATCCAGCCTCTTTAAAACTATGACTTGATATTGTGACTTCATAATCCGATCTTAAAGACCTTGACTGAATTTGTTGATCAACAGATATTTCTAAAATTGATTTTTCCCGATTGATCCTTAAGTTTTTTTGTACACCATTACAGTCAAAGGTAATTCCAACCAAATTTCTTAGAAAAAGCAAAAAACGAGGCTCCTTTAAAAGATTGAATATCTTGGCTTTATACTCTTTTTCAATAAAAATAGATTCTCCGATTTCTAATGCAATAGCTACATTTATGTTCTTGCCGAACTCAGATTCAAGCAGTTCAGCCGGGAACTGCCGTCTATTTACCCAAATCGGCTTTATCTGCCAGGGAATACGTTCAATTTGCGTATATTTTGCTTCACGCCCAGCATAGTTTCGTTTGAAAACTTCCTGAGCATCAGGTGTTAATTTTTTAAGATAGCCTCGGTACAATTCTTCAAAATTTGAATAAATGGGGCTCAACTTATCGAACATAAAAGAATAATCACGAGATTTAATATACACACGGGAAGAATCTGTAAAAACAGACTTGAAGCCAATTCCTTTATATCCTGTTTGCGTTTTGTCTTTTGATTTTGTACTCTGTGCCGCATCCGCAATAGCCATAACATCTTCCCTATCGAAAAACTTACCATTATGCAAAAACAAGAAATGGTTGTTTAGCATTTTCATAAACACCTCAACCGTTTTCCCTTCTCCAGCAGGCATATCATCCGCATTCTGGAGCAGCTCAAAAATAAATCGTTCAGTTTGTGTGTACAGTTCTAACTGATTTAACTTTAGTTGGGATGCTATGGTGGCGGCATCATCAGGATTTTCCCCTTTCCTGTAAAACCATTGCTTTATAAACTCTTCCGGAGAATCATATCCTTCAGTTTCAAAGATTTCATCTATCTCAATTAAAAAAGGATTGGTACTCCGGTTATTTACTGCTGGTTTAGCAGAGATCAAATAGTACTGACTAGGAACTAAACCATCCTGGTGAATAACCTTAATGCTTACCCTTCTATCATACTCGATACCCGGAGTTAAAGGATATACTATTTTTCGATCGTTTGCCCTGAAGTCAATAAAATACCCTACCTTCTTTGTACCAAGCTGCTTGTCAGGCAGTGTGTACTGAGCAATAAACTCCAGACGATCTACTACCCATTGACGTTTTAACCTGTTTTCTACTTCTTGTGGTGTCATTTTGATTAATTTTTTCGGTTAACAGGAAATTTTATTCAGCCATAAACCCAAGGTACAGGATCTCCAATTTATCAGATTTTCCACCCAGCGATACTTCCCATCGGTCTTCTAAAAACTTCAACATTTCAAGGCCCCGATGCATGACAGTCTCTGGGGTCCATTCAGGATAAAGTTTAGCAACCCGGTTTTCGGAGTACGATCCATTAAAATACCCTCTTAATGTATTTTTATCTGCCCGTTTTTGATCGTAGCAATCATTTTGAAGCGCCGAATTTTTAGGTTGCGCTAAAGCGAGTAGATTACCAAGGGTATTGGTAAGCGCATTCCGCTTCTTTTCAGATTTCGTTTTAAAATGGCTCTCCCAACACTTAGCAGGAGTCTGAGGATAAATATGTTCGACCGAAACTACATCCTTCTGATTGACAAAATCTGCCCATTTAATTTTCTGGTTGGACGTTTTGGATTGCTGCATGAGCGACAATTCATACTCATACAGTAAATACCGCAATCCGCTCCACCCATAATAACCCTGCTGGTTGCTTGTCTCGAATTTTTTCCGGATAATCTCCTGAAATCCCGCGCTGATATAGATTCCATGCTCATTAAATGTGAAACTCATCCTCTGTTCCAGAACAGATATGATGTAATCAACAGTAGTTCGTTCAAAATATAATTCTCTGCTTAAATTGTAGAATTCGCTGCTCCGGTAATTCCCACGTGTTTCTGACATTCTGAATACTACGAAAATAAACCGCTCGATCGCCTTAAACAACCGTATACGTTCTTCCGGACTTACACTTTTAGCCGCAAATGCACTCAGTACCAATGGACGGAAATAAGTGATTCCTATCCTGTTTAACTTATCCATCCATTCCTGTTCTTCAACGGTAATTCTCTCATTTCCGATTGGATTGAATGTATTATACCAGTGTTCAGCGCAGTTTTGCAAACTGGTGATATAATCCGAAATTTCCTGAATGGTGAGCCGTTTTTTAGAAACATCGAAAAGATTAGTATCACCCGGCGTATCGTCATCATCATCCTCCACCCAATCAGCGATCTCCACCACTTCTTCAATCTCTATTTTAGGAACAATTTCTCCCAGCACATTTTTGGGGTGAAATTCCTCATTCAGCAAAAAATTGATATAATCATTACCGGTTTGCCGGGAATATTTGAAATATACAATCCAATGCGCTCTTAGAAAGTCATCATCATTAAGTAGTTGATTTTTATTTCG
>JAAFHO010000454.1:0-776 GCA_013297575.1 Chitinophagales bacterium | reverse complement strand
ATCCACCCGCAATTTTTGGAGTTCGGATGAGTCATCATCAAAAAGGGTACTGAGGTAAATAAGCCGGTTTTTTAACAGTTCCAGTTTTGACAAAGGCTTACCTCTGTTATTCATTGTTTCAAATGCGACAAAAACCTGAATGTCATCTTCAATGGTGAAACAATTGAATAACATCTGTTGCGTCACCCGTTTAAATACAAACTCGAGTCTGCTTCGAATTTCTTTTTTAGGGCAGTTTTTCAGGTTATCAATAAAGAACTTTTTAGCATTCTCCAAATTTACAGTGTAGAGCGTCTCTTTGTTTTCGTTTGAAGAAGAAGGCTCTCCAAAAATCCTGGTTTTCAAATACTCATAACTTGGGTTGTCTTTTTCATAACCAAAAACAAATGCCCTTTGTATACTACCACCTTTTTTTCTGGAAATATAGGTGTTCCGAATTTCACTCAATGTCGTGAAATTCAGGCTTATTTCTTCTCCATCTTCTTTGGGCAATGTAGAAGCGACCTCTAAAATAGATTGAATCAGGATGATTGCAGTCGTTAGTCTTTGCTGACCATCGACAACATAGACCGGTGCGTATCCAGTGTTAACCAGCCAAGCATCATCATTCCAGGTGGATGATTTTTCTGCCGGTACGTTTTCAAGCGTCAAGACACCCATGTAGTGATTCTTCCCTTCACCGATATTCATTAAATCGGTCCAGAAATCAATCAACTGTCGGTTTTGTGGTTTGGCTTGCCAGGCAAAGCCACGCTGATAATCAGGAATACGGAATA
>JAAFHO010000453.1 GCA_013297575.1 Chitinophagales bacterium | reverse complement strand
GCAATAAATTGGGAAGCGGCGTGAATGAAACGCCAAGTTTTACCCAATCTGCAAGCGGTCGTATGGTATTGTGCGCTATGGTAGTAAAGAGTACAACCTCAAACCTAGTTGGTGGTGGATCAGTATTATCAGCAGGATCTGTTGAAGACGAGGACTCCTTTACTGCGTTGAAATTAGATAAAGGGACTGAAAATGCGCTTTCAGCAGTAGAAAACCTTTCATTTAGACAGGCAGTAAAAGTGATGCCAAACCCTGTTATAAATAATGATCTATATATCGAACACCCTGAAAATGCCATCATTAGAATTTTTAGCCCTGAGGGACAATTACTCTACAATAAGCGTGTTTTTGGGACTCAGACGAATATTGATGTTGCAAAACTAAAAGCAAATGGGTTAATTCTTGTTCATATTTCATCTGGAACTGATGCTATGGTGTTTAAAGTTTTAGTTATTGAATAGGCTCATTTTAAGGATAGCAAACAATCAAAAACACTAAAACACAGTAATTTAGGAAGACAGCAGCCATCTCAATTTGTTTTGAGATGGCTGCTATATTTGGCTCACCACTGAGGACAATGGCGTATGGTGTTATAATAGAATATCTTTTAAAAACTTTATCACAAAAGACGGTCTAATCTGCGATGCTGTTTTTAGTGTTTTAGAAGATAAAAATGGGAATCTTTGGTTTGGCACAAGAGGCTTTGGTTTGAGTCGTTACGATGGAAAATCCTTTGTCAATTTTTCGGAATAAAGAAAGTGGGAGACACAAAGAAAAATAAAACAAAGTTCGCAAATACCCAAAAACACAGCACTACATAAAAGTCTTCTTGAATGCTTGTGGGTTTTATATTTATTTCCATATATTTGTGGCTTAATATTTTGGTTTGCTGTTTAGGGAATTGAATTACTTTGGCTTTTTGAGTTGTTTACATTTTACTAACAACTATTGCGGGTTATGTGCACGAATAAGTTGGTTTCCGCAACTAGGGCAAGGTAAGGGATATGACAATGTGGGTTTTCACACAATAGAGGGACAGCAAACTAAACAAACGTTCTTCACAACAAATTATAAAAATAAAATAGAAGAAAATAATAAAATCACACCGCTTCGGGGAGTTTTACTAGGAGCGGTAGACAAGTGATTCATCGCCTTTTTGAATACTTAATTACTCGAATAAACTCTACACATGAAAAAACAATTTTTATTTAGCCTAATTACATTTTTATTGTCCCAATATATTTTTGCCCAAGGCTATAATTTTGAATGGGCAAAACAATTAGGTGGATCAGACACTGAGATGTCTATAGGCTTAGCAGTTGATAAATATGGCAATTGTTATACGATTGGGTATTTTGCAGGAACAACAGATTTTGATCCTGGGCCTAATGTCTATAATTTAACCTCAACTGGAAATAATTATAACATATTCATTCAAAAATCGGATAAGTTTGGCAATTTTGTTTGGGCAAAACAAATGCGTGGAATTAATATTGGTGGGGGATATGGATATGCTATATCGCTGGATTCATTGGGAAATATTTATACAGTAGGGGCATTTTTTGGAACCGTTGACTTTGATCCGAGCCAGAATGATTATTTTTTTGTATCTGATGTGAATAATCCTGATATTTATATTCAAAAACTAGATGCTTCCGGAAATCTAATCTGGGCAAAAAGAATGGGCGGTCCAGATACAGACTATGGATATTCAATTGCTATTGACCCATCGGGGAATATATATACCACAGGAGAATTCAAAGGAACTGCAGATTTTGATCCTGGCAATGGGGTTTACAACCTAAATTCGGCGGGAGGCAACGATATATTTATTCAAAAACTGGATACATTCGGAAAGTTTATATGGGCTAAACAGATTGGCGGCACGCTGGACGACCTAGGAAATTCAATCACTATTGATCAAGTTGGAGATGTTTATATTACCGGGCAGTTCAGTGATACAGTTGATTTTGCCCCATCTGTCAATCCTACAATTTTGATATCTGAAGGTAATTATAGTACTTTTATAAGTAAAATTGACCTCAATGGAAATTTTATCTGGTCTAGGCAAATTTCCGGAACGGGATTAAGTTCGGGAACATCCATTGTCGTGGATTCCTACGGCGATATTTATTCAACAGGCTATTTTGGGGGCGAGATAGTATTCAACGTCGGCATGGACGAAATGACAGTTGTGTCAAACGGACAGTCAGACATGTATATAGAAAAACTAGACGCCCTGGGACATTTTATTTGGGCAAAGACAGTTGAAGACGCATTTCCTGGTGGCGCAAATACCATTGCAACAGATTTATTGGGCCATGTTTATTTAGCCGGAGGATATTTAAATGCAACGGATTTTGACCTAGGTCCCGGAACGAATAATTTATCTTTCAGCGGTTTTATGGATCTGTTTATTATGAAATTAGATGGACTAGGAAATTTTTTGTGGGCATTGGGAACAGGTTCATCAGATGCTGAAAGAATCAGTGGAATGGCAACAAGCGCAAATGGAAATATATACGCAACAGGGATCTTTAGAGCAGATGTGGACTTTGACCCAAGTCCAGCAACAGCCTATTTAAATGTAGATGGATCTGGCAACTATGATGTCTTTATGTTAAAATTTAGTCAACTGTGGGATTTTCATGGCACGGTGTTTCAAGATTTGAACCTAAATAATTTACAGGATTCTGGAGAACCCGGTATGCCTAGTATTATTCTAACGACAACTAATAGCGAACGTAGCGCATCTACGGACAGTTTGGGACATTATCATATATACAATGATATCATTGGCGACACGGTTATTGCTAATATGCCCCGTACCCATTGGTCTGTTTTTCCGCATTATGCGATTCCTGACACAACCCAGCAAGCAATGAACTTTGCCGTAGAAATGGAAAGCGGCATACAAGATGTGTCTATTACAGCGGTTCAGAAAACTCCATTTAGGCCTGGATTTGAAACTGAATTAATCATTCATGTCACCAATTATAGTACAATACCGATTGATTCGTTTTATATTACGCTGGATAGTTTCAATTTCCCTACACCACTTGTGTTTTTGTCTGCCTTCCCAGCACCAAATTATCTAGCGGGCAATTTGTTGACTTGGAAATTGGATACTTTGGGCTTTTTACATTCGCAGGAAATACATGTTTACTTTTTAACACCTTCAACAGTAACCACTGGCAGTCAGGTTACATTCCCTGTTCGGGCAATTCTTGCAAACGATAATTTTCCAGCAGATAATTCGTACCAAGTAGTTGCAACTGTTGTGGGTTCTTATGATCCGAATGACAAACAGGTAAACCCTGAATATATTACTCCGTCGATGCTGGATTCTACCACTTTACGTTATGTAATTCGATTTCAGAATACAGGAAATTATCCAGCAGATTTTGTTTACATTCTGGACAAACTACCTTCAGGTCTTGACATATCAAGCCTTCAAATAATTAGTGCAAGCCACCCTTATACCTGGCGATTTTACGACGATCGTATGCTAGAGGTAGCCTTCAATCCCATACACTTACCGGATAGCTTTACAAATGAACCTGGTAGTCATGGTTTTGTGGCATTTACCATAAAACCCAAAAAAGGCTTAATAGAAGGAGATTGGATCAGTAACCAAGCGTCTATTTATTTTGATTATAACTCACCCATTTACACGAATTCAGCGGTTACGAAAGTCGTCAAAACTGTAAAATCAACAGAAATTAATAATTCACGTTGGTTCGATTTTGATTTGATTCCCAATCCAGCGGCAGAATACTCAAAAATCCTATTGAACGTGCCTTTGGAAATTTGGGAAGATCAAGGAATGGAAATTATTATTACTAACATGCAGGGCACTGTGATTCAGGAGATTTCTCAAATAAAAGGCAGTCAAAGCGTTTTTTTAAATGGTCTCCCTTCGGGTAGTTACATAGTGGAAATCAGGAATAGAAAACTTAAGGCAGCCAAACTCTTGATTGTAAAATAATCCAATGAGCCTAGGCTCTAAACATTAGCATTAAAATTAATAAAAAAATATGTCGCAGCCCTGTCAAACCTTCCTCCACTCCATCTCAGTGCTGCGGTGCTGGACTGACTTTGCGAAGGAAGACTGAGGGATAATTGCCGAAACCCAAAATGTGAAGAACAATGCTTTCCAGCCAACCAATCGCTGAACGCGGCATTTTGCAGCAAACCAAATGTTCTCGATAATAACAATAAATTAAAAACATGAAAATAAATATTCAAATCTGTGCACTATTGCTATTGCTATTCTGCCTCCTAACCTCCTGTAACGGACAAGTCAAAACTGACTCACCGAAAATTGTGGGCGGACAACCCAAAATAGTAAGAACACAAGGCGAAGTATCTGGCAATTTACATTGCGATTTGCAAGACAAAGCAGGCAATATTTGGTTCAGCACCAGCGGCGAGGGCGTTTATCGCTATGATGGAACATCATTTACCAATTTTACCAAGAAAGATGGATTGAGTGATAATGATGTGAGTGAAATTATAGAAGATAAAGCAGGCAATATTTTGTTCGGCACCAAAAACGGTATCTGTAAGTACGATGGCAAATCTTTTTCTGCATATACAGCGCACAATGATGCGAGCAAAAAACCCATTTTAAGTCTTTTGGAAGATAGTAAAGGAAATCTTTGGTTCGGTGTATGGGTTGGGGGAATTTATCGTTACGATGGAAAAATATTTACTAATTTTCTGAATAATGATACCCCTGAAAAAACCTTTCCTTCATTTCCTAAGAATGATAGCCAACCGTTTAATCTTGGCAATAAATATCAATTTATTTTGGATATATTGGAAGACAAAAAAGGGGATATCTGGTTCAGTTCTTGGAACGGTGGAGGCGTGTGGCAATACGATGGAAAATCTTTTAAAAATTACCTGCCTTCT
>JAAFHO010000452.1 GCA_013297575.1 Chitinophagales bacterium | reverse complement strand
AATAATGGCAGTATTAGTATCACAACAAATGCGGATTGCCACCCTATTCTTATACTTGGAGTACCGGTGGCTTAGTTGCTTCCACAAGCGAAGATGCCATTTTCTTGGCGCCAGGCGACTATATTTGTTATATTGTAGGAGCTGATAGTTGTACCACTACTGTGACCTATACTTTGGTCAATACCGTTGCGACCCACGATATTGCCGATCAAAACCAATGGGCGATACAGCCCAATCCAAGTACAGGAATATTCTACCTGACCAACAAAAATGGCGCGCAAAGTCCAAGTGCTTTACGCGTTTTTGATGTATTGGGTAGGTCAGTTTGGAGTGCTCCTAGTACAATGTTACAAAAAGAAATGGCGATTGACTTGACGCAAATGCCTAATGGGGTGTATTGGTTGGAAATAGAGCAGGCTGCGAAATATGGGGGACATACATATAAGAAACTGGTAGTGGCGCGGTAATACGCGCTTGGTTATTGATATAAGGAGTTATGTAATATAAGTTTTGTATGTTTTTTCGCTAGGCCACCAGCGAAAACCCATATCATTGCCTCTAATACAAAATAAAATTCTATTTTCATATTTAAACATCAAAACATGAATAAAAAATCACTACGCTTATTTTTCTTTTTTACGCTTTTTTCTACCTTTTTATCAGCACAGGTGTCTATACCAGCCACTTGTAATTCGGGTATTGAACCAGGGGAAGACTGTGTGTCTGCTTGCGTTACTTGTAATTTGACACCTTTTAATGGAAGTACAGCCGGTTTTTCGCCCTCTGGAGCACCATTTTGCCCTGGTTCTGTCATCAACAATGACCAATGGTTTGGCTTTGTTGCGGGTGCTACTGCTATAGCATTTACAGTCACTCCCAGTGGATGTACGACGGGTGATGGCATTCAGCTTGCAATTTACCCAGCGGGCTGCAATGATGCACCAATCGCTTGTAATGGCGGTTGCGGTGGATGCGGAACGACACCCCAAGGTGTCTCCGCCAGTTTAACTCCAGGCAATGTTTATTATCTGCTCATTGATGGCTATGGTGGAGATGAATGTGATTTTCAGGTAACTTTTACTCCAAGTATCGCGGCTCAAGCACCTACGATTGGTACTACATCAAACATTGCAGGGCCTTCGACTACTCAAACTGGCGCGACGGTCACTTATTCGATTCCATTGGTCACTAATGCTGGTTTTTATACTTGGAGTAGTGCTGTTCAATGGATTAGAAGGGCCTGTTGCTTTTGAGGCTCCTGGGGGGCGTTCCGTTGCCGTTACTTTCCCAGCAGGTTTTGCAGGCTCTGTACCCATTTGTGTTGAACCTAGCAACCCCTGTAATATAGGCACCAAAAGATGTAAAACAGTCAATTTATCTCCTATCCCTCCTACTACACTCCCCAAAGTAGACATTTGTAATGGGGGTTTCCCATATTTATTACCCTGGGGACAGTTAATCTATGGGAGCGGCCTTTATACTCATACGTACACTTCTTATTTAGGAGCTGATAGTTTGGTAAAACTATCGGTACAGGAACTACCCAAGATCATCGTAAACAGTACAAAATATATCTGCGAAGGTGATACTATTAATGTTTGTGGAACCAAATATTTTAAACAGGGGCTCTTCAGCGAGGTTTGCACTTCTTATCGAGGATGTGACAGCCTAGTAAATTTGACACTAAATCTATTGGCCCCTAAAGCAAAAATACTTAGTAATGGAGTTATTGGTTGTGAACAGACCAATATCGTGTTAAAGTCGATCCCTTCGTTTAATTTTCCAGGCGTAAGTATAAAAAAATGGACGCGCCCCGATGGATCAACTAAAAATGGCGATACTTTGCTGGTGAGTACTGCTGGTACATACAAGCTATGCACTACTATGAATGCCGGAAATAGAATCTGTTCTGTATGCGATTCTATATTGGTCATACGAGACTCACTTGCTATTCCAATTATAGCTACTAGCGGCTTGGTAGGTTGCACCATCGATTCGTTAAAGATAAACACCAGTGGAGTACAAGTTGCTCAACCCATTTATCAATGGAATGGGCCCAATAATTTTTCCTCTTCACTCGCTGCACCAGTAGTGTATAATGCTGGCAATTATATCGTAACAGTCACCACCGCAGCCGGATGTAGGGGTACTGCAAACGCAGTAGTTCTTCAAGGAACGGGGCAACCCTCGATAACTACAAATGTAACAGGTGGTTCAATCACCTGCTTATCCACGAGTTTCGTAACCCTTTCGGCTACGACTACTGCGCCAAATGCTACTTTCTCGTGGTCGGGGCCTAATAACTTTTCTAGTAATTTGCCTAATCCTACCGCATCAGTTGCCGGAACATATACCGTAATAGTCACCGATACACTGGGGTGCAGTAATACCGCCAATGCCATTGTAGCGGCCAATATTGTACCCCCAGTAATAAACACTACAAGCGTGCAAACACTTGACTGTGGCAACTCTTTTATGTTAAGTGCTACTACTACAGGGAGCGGACTTACTTATATTTGGGAGGGACCGGGAGGTATATATGTAGGGGCTTCCGTTAATGTGCCTTACATTAGTGACTATATATTAGTCGTTACCGATACGCTCAATGGGTGTACTTCGACGAGCGTGGTATTCACATCATCTCCACCATTGCCCAATATTCTTACAAATGCCATATTTCAGCCTATAGCAGGGGAAAATAATGGTGCTATTGATATTGCATTAAATTTCCAAACCGGAGTTACGGTAAATTGGTATGCTAATGGTAACGTATTGGCCACTACAGAAGACCTATTTAACCTTCCACCCGGTACTTATAACATAGTCGTAACAACGAGTTCAGGGTGTACTACCACCCAATCATTTACATTGACCAGTTCTCCTCCAGCCGTATTTTGCTCGCCTAGCCAAAATGTCGTAGCACTAGAAGCCTGCGGCGTAGCAAATAATTGTATGAATTGTAACCTCCACAATTTTATAGGCAGCACTAGTGGTTGGTTCGGAGATCCTGCTCCTCCAGGTTGGTGCAGTCAAGTACAAAATGACCAATGGCTGCCCTTTGTAGCAGGGGCTTCCAATGCCACGATAACAGTAGCCCCTAGCAATTGTACAACGGGCAATGGTATTCAGTTTGCAGTATATCCTTATGCTTGTGGGAGTCAGCCTATTGCCTGTAGTGAGGGTTGTACGGGCTGTGGAAATACACCTGTTTCTTTGAATGTCAATTTAATACCCGGACAAATTTACTACCTCGTTATAGATGGATATGCGCAAGATGAATGCGATTTTATAGTAAAGGCATCACCCGCAACAGCACTTTCGGCACTGCCATTGGGCAATGTATCCGTCATAACTGGCGATGCTGTCATTTGTCCCAATAGCAATTCGATGTATTCCATTAATACCGTACTCGGTGCAAGCCAATACATTTGGAGTAGCACTGCACCCGGCATATTGTTCAATGGCCAGCCTTCGCCTGCTGTATTTGTAGCACCGCAGGGTACTGCTGTTCAAGTTAGTTTTCCTGCCAATAGTAACGGTCCAATTACAATTTGCACACAAGCCGTTAACGCTTGCAACACGAGCGCGCAGCAATGCAGATCGGTCAATATTGTCCCAATTATACAGGTTTTACCTACCCAAACCATTTGCGCGGCTGAATTGCCATTTAACTTGCCTTGGGGAGCAATTGCCACATCGGCGGGTACTTATTCATCCGTTTTGCAGGCGGCAAATGGTTGTGACAGCACCGTTCAGCAGCAGATAGTCGTATTGAATCCGATAGCAGATATTTTGGGAAATAATATTATTGGTTGTGGGATGAGCAGCATAGAAGTACAATCGGCTTCATCTTTGGGAAGCAGCAAGGTCTGGTCTAATTTGGCAACAGGGCTACAATTGGGAACGGGCAATAATCTATCCGTCAGTCAAGCCGGCACTTATGTTTTGGTCGTGCAAAACGCCGCCAATGGCAAAATATGTGCCGCTACTGATACGGTGACCGTGGTTACCGATAGTACAACAATCGTTGTAATGGCCAATGGTGGGGTAGTGGGCTGCACCTCCGATTCGTTGGCGCTCTCCAGTAGTGTCGCGATTAGTAATATTCAATATGCATGGACTGGTCCCGGCGGGTTTCAGAGCAATTTGCCTAATCCAATCGTTACCGAAGCAGGCGATTATACGTTATTGGTATCCAATACTCAAGGATGCAGCGGTACAGCAACAGCGAGTGTAGCGGCTTCGGATGGACCACCGCCCATTGTAGTAAGTGCTACCGTGATTACTTGTGCCGCTCCGTTGGCGCAGTTGTCGGCAAGTTCTACGTTCAATAATGTCAATTACGTTTGGGGAGGCCCAGCAGGTTTTCAAAGTAATGTACAAAACCCGGAAACGGCCGTTGCGGGTAATTACACGGTGACAGTATCTGATCAATTAGGGTGTACAAACACCGCTACTCAAACGGTTATTTTAGATAACACTGCACCCCCCATAAATATTACCCCCAGTAGTGCCCCCTGCGTAGGCGTGGATATGCTCACGGCCAACACGACCAATGCAGGTACAGCACCTACTTTCTTATGGACTGGCCCGGGCGGTGTTATCTCCAATGCAGCGACAATCGCAGTAGATACTGCTGGACTATATACCGTGATCGTTACCAATACCACCAATGGCTGTACTTCAATACAAACCCAAAGCGCAATACACGGCAATTTTACGCCACAAGTAACACTGGATCAATTAGTTAATCCGTCTAATGGCTTAAATAATGGCAGTATTAGTATCACAACAAATGGCGGATTGCCACCCTATTCTTATACTTGGAGTACCGGTGGCTTAGTTGCTTCCACAAGCGAAGATGCCATTTTCTTGGCGCCAGGCGACTATATTTGTTATATTGTAGGAGCTGATAGTTGTACC
>JAAFHO010000451.1 GCA_013297575.1 Chitinophagales bacterium | reverse complement strand
CAAACAGCAGGATACACTTTCAGTACCTCTTCTGATGACGGCTCGCGGCTGTATATTGATGGCCAATTGGTAGTCAATAACGACGGCGATCACGGTTTAACCACCAAAACAGGCAGTGCATTTTTGCAAAGGGGCTGGCATTCGGTCAAAGTAGTTTATTATAACAGCGGCGGCGGCGGCGCAATGGAAGTAAAATATGGGTTAATTGGTGGTGAAATGATGCCTATTCCTACTGGAATGATGGCGCATTAATCGTTAAACTTGTACAATATTGTCGGGGCTGGGGGGCTTCGCCCCGACAATATATTATCACTACTCCACTAAAATCATAGCAGACATCCCGGGAACGCCCACTTTAGGGCTAATTAATGTCTTTATCCCTGTTTCAACGATTTGGGTCCCATCCAGTACAATATTATATGTTCCTCCTTTGGGCAATGTCACAAATTTTTCCTCTGTATTGCCATTATAAATAACTACAATTCTAGTCCAATTATCATTATTCGCTCTTAGCCCAATTTGATAGACGATTAAATTTGGGTCTTTGGTTTCCAAAAATTTAATATTCCTGCGAATCATATCTGCCGTAGGCATTCGAAAAGCAGGATGATTTTTGCGCAGTTGGATCAACTGCCGCACATAATCGTTAAAGGCTAAGTATTTTGTTTTCCGATCCCAATCGAACCTATTGATTTCGTCGGGGGAATTGAAAGAGTTTTCTACACCGTTTTTGGTGCGTAACATTTCCATACCTGCATGTAAAAACGGAACACCTTGAGAAGTGAGTACGATGGTCATCGCCAATTTTTGCATTTTAATGCGATCTTCCTCTGATGCATCGGGGCAAGAAAGCGTCAAACGATCCCAAAGTGTATGATTATCGTGACATTCAGCGTAAGTAATGGTTTGGTACGGCTCTTTTGCCCAAGGTGCTTTGGAATAATTTACCTTTGAATAATCAACTTGTGGGTGTTGCACCGATGCTGTAATGCCAAATTTAATACTTTCTTCCAAACCTGTACGCCCGTTGATAAAGCCTTTTTCGGTATGGTTAAATACGCTGCCCTTGAGTGCGTCGCGTAGGTCATCGCTAAATGCTGCTACTTGATTGAGTTTGAATGTATTGGCCTTTGTGGCGCGCAAAGAATCGGGTAATGGGCTGCTCCCTGCAGTCCAACCCTCACCATAAATATAAATAGTGGGATCAATGGCGTGCAAAGCGGCACTTGCTTGATTCATGGTTTCAATATCGTGGATACCCATCAAATCGACCCGAAAACCGTCAATATGGTATTCTTGTGCCCAATATTTCATCGATTCTATGATGTATTTGCGCACCATAGTGCGTTCGGAGGCGGTTTCGTTGCCACAACCGGAGGCATTAGAATAGCTGCCATCTGCGTTTTGGCGATAATAATAACCAGGTACAGTTTGGTTAAACACAGATCCTTCGGTAGCACCTGTATGGTTATAAACTACATCCATAACGACCCGAATACCATTTTCGTGCAGGGTTTTGATGGCTTGTTTGAACTCGTGGATGCGCACCGCTCCATCGCTAGGATTGGTGGAATAACTGCCTTCTGGCACGTTATAATGTTCTGGATCGTATCCCCAATTGTACTGCGGTTGGTCCAATTTACTTTCATCTACCGATGTATGTCGATAATCAAAAGCAGGTAATAAATGCACATGAGTTACGCCCAATGCCTTGATATGATCGAGTCCTGTGGATAATCCTTTGGTGTTTTTGGTGCCAGTTTCTGTTAAACCAAGGAATTTTCCGGCATTTTTGATGCCAGAATTAGGGTTTATAGAAAGGTCGCGAATATGGAGTTCGTAGAGAATAATATCGGTAAATTGTTTTTGAATAGGGCGTTTGTCCGTAGCCCAGCCAGTGGGGTTGGTTTCCGTTAAGTCTAATATCATACCGCGTTTGCCATTTAGACCCACTGCTTTTGCGTACGCATCGGGTGTTTCGGCAAGCCATTTACCACCTTGTTGTACTTGTACTGTATAGTATTTACCTTTTTGGTTGCCCGAGAGGGTGGCCTCCCATACGCCGTTGTCTTTTTTCTGTAAATCAATGGTTTGTATGGCTTTACCAGTACTGCCGTTGCTGTATAAACGTAATTTTACGGCTTGTGCTGCGGGCGACCATAATTTAAAAATGGTTTTATCTACCGACCAGTTCATACCAAGGTCGGTACCCAAATAGGTTGGATATTGGTCAAAAGGCATAGCAATAGTCGTTATGGCTTGTGGCGCAGTCCGCGGACTGCACACTGTAAATAGTAGCGCGGACAAGAGCGCACAAAAAGAAATTAAAATTCGCATGGACAAAGGTGCGAAACAGCGTAGAAATGGAGGGCTTTTTTCTAGCGTTTTTTTTATGGCTATGTCATTTTTTATACTCGTATTCTGTCTTTATTAAAAACGCATCCAATTGTTCAAGTTCTTCTAAGGGTACCATATTACCAAAGAAAGCAAGCCTTCCTTCCCGAAACCGGAATCCCTTTTGTTTGCCGCCATGCACATGAATAAATAGTATTTTTTCACACAAGTCCGAGTAACTACTTAGCATAATGCTGTTTCTATTCGTATTAATCGTATCCATATCTAAAGGGTTGGGGCCATCAAAATAGATGTGATTATTGATCACCAAATATGGTTCTGTTTGCCCCCAATACCTCATCTGCTTACTGGGTAATTCAAATTCATGCCAAGATTTAAACTGGCCAGGGGACAAATTACCATCAAAAAGGTTTTGTTTTAGTACTTTGGTCAATGAAAAATCACCATTTTGGTACGCATGGCGCGTAATAACATCAATATTATTATAGATAATGGTATCCTCTGTTTGGACTCCTATGCTGGCATCATTGGGGTAGCCGTTAGTCCTTACCAGTTCCGAAAAAGCCACAAATACACTATCATCAAGGGATCGTATCATTGATTGTGAGATTCCTGACTTACATACTCTACTTCTAAGCGATTGATCCTTAATTAGTAACGAGTCTAGTTTTTTACGAAATGGCTGTTCTTTTCGTGCTTTTCCTATTTCATAATTTTGCGAAAAACTTGCCTCAAAATTGAGCCAATAGACCGACTCCTTCAACGATTGATATACCGTTTTGTTGTTGAAATAGGTCCATTCAACACCAAGTTGAGCTAATGATTCGCAATATCCTTTTGCTTTTAGGAAATCTTTTGAATAGACAGCAGATAATGAAGCATTGGAATAGTCAATACCTTCGTGAATGATTTGTAGCGCAAAAGCAGTATCATAACAGGTTAATGCCGCTTTGTAATCTGCGTTTAAGATGTGCATTTCCGCTACATTTATCCAATGCCAGTATTGTGCAACTTTGGCGTTTTGAGCGAAATTGTATTGGTTAAAAGTAAATAGGATTGCTAAAGAAAGTAGTTGCTTCATAATGATGGAAATTTTGACACCATTATGAAGGTGCAAAAATTGGTAAGATTGCTGCGTAGAGTGGCTAATCAGGCAATTATTTCCTTAAAACAAACATATTCTGATGGTCTTATACCCAAAAATCCAAAATCGCCAACACCCCAAACACCATACTCGCCAATCCATTCGTAGTAAAAAATGCCATATTTACTTTACTCAAATCATTGTATTTGACTATGGTATGCTGGTAAAACAATAAACCCAAAAACACCGCCACACCAATCCAAATAATCCAAGAAATGTCGGTACCGAAGTGCTGTTGGACTAAATAAACCGCCGTTACCAGTAAAACCGCCGTACACAGGTGCAATAATTCCGATAACCGCAGTGCGTTTTTAGTACCCAAAAGCACCGGAACGGAGTGTAATTGTTTACTACGGTCGAAAGATTCGTCTTGAAGTGCATAAATAATATCAAAACCCGCTACCCAAGTCAATACCGTGCAGCCCAATAAAACAGGCGGCCACGAAAAATACCCCGTCACCGCCAAATACGCCCCCACAGGTGCCAGCGCAAGCCCCAAACCCAATACAAAATGACAAAGCCAAGTAAAACGTTTGGTATAACTATACCCCAAAATGACCAATAATGCCACCGGCGACAAGTAAAAACAGATCGGATTGATAAAAAAAGTAGTTGCCACAAATAGCGCGCAATTCGCCACAACAAACGCTAAAGCCGCATTTGGGCTAATGACACCTGCTGGTATTTCGCGCACCGCAGTTCGTGGGTTTCCGGCATCGATATCGCGATCGAGCCAACGGTTGAAGGCCATTGCTGCGCTCCGTGCAAAAACCATACAAAGCACCACTAAACCCAAAAGCATCCAATTAAGGCCATTTTTGTGCTCTAAAACAGCCAAAAAGAAACCCGTTAGCGCAAATGGCATGGCAAAAATGGTATGGCTAAACTTGACGAGCGAAAGGTAATTTTTCATAAAGGAATATTACTATGTTTCTTTTTGGGGCGCGATACCGTTTTATTTTCCAACATCGAGAATGCTTTTATCAATTTCCTGCGTGATTCGTTGGGCAGGATCACCTCATCTATAAAGCCGCGTTCTGCTGCGCGGTATGGATTGGCAAAAGTTTCGGAATAAGCGCGTTCTTTCTCTAACAATTTGGCTGCTGGATCGGTTGCGGCATCAATCTCTTTTTTGAAAATTATTTCAGAGGCTCCTTTTGCACCCATCACCGCTATTTCGGCAGTAGGCCACGCAAAGTTCATATCAGCCCCGATATGTTTGGAGTTCATCACATCGTACGCGCCACCATAAGCCTTGCGCGTGATGAGCGTAACGCGTGGGACAGTTGCTTCCGAAAAAGCAAACAGTAGTTTTGCGCCATTGGTAATAATGCCGTTCCATTCTTGATCGGTACCGGGTAAAAAACCGGGTACATCCACCAAAACCAGCATTGGAATATTAAAACAATCGCAAAACTGGACAAAACGCGCCGATTTTTT